>JAOULB010000014.1 GCA_029882235.1 Gammaproteobacteria bacterium
CATGTGGTTCGGCTCACAAATCGCTGAGACATTACAACTGGCCGGCAGTTATGGTTTTGATGTCTCGGTGAATAATTTCAGCTGGTCCAAACTGGTAGAGGCACGCGAAGGCTATATTAATGGCATTACTAACTGGTATGGCAATTATCTAAAAGATTCTAATATCGATCACCTGCAAGGCACAGGAAGTTTTATCGATGCGCACACGCTTGATGTCGATGGTGAACAGTACACCGCCGACCATATTGTCATTGCACCGGGTGGTTATCCGGTGGTGCCAGATGTGCCAGGAGCAGAACATGGGCTGACCTCGGATGGCTTCTTTGCCTTAAACGAACAACCCAAACGCGTTGCCGTTGTCGGTGCGGGTTATATTGCCGTGGAGCTGGCCGGTGTGTTGAATGGTCTCGGTAGTGAAGTCAGTATGCTGCTACGTAAAGATCACTTTCTCGGCAGTTTTGATGCCATGTTGCGCGAAACGCTGATGGAAGAGATGGTCAATGTCGGCGTGAACATCATGCCGCGCATTAATATTGATCGTGTTGAAAAGCTGGCCGATGGCACTTTAACTATCCACTGTGCGGGTGGTGTAACCCTGGAGGGGTTTGATGCCCTGATCTGGGCCATTGGGCGCGCCCCAAATATCGAGCCGTTGAATCTGGCAGCCGCTGGGGTTGAAACCGATGCACATGGATATATCCCCACCGACGAATTTCAGCAGACCAATGTCGAGCAGGTCTATGCCGTGGGTGATGTCACCGGCCGGGCCCAGCTCACTCCGGTCGCAATTGCCGCTGCTCGGCGCCTGTCAGACCGACTCTTTAATAATATGCCGGACCGAAAGCTGGATTACGAGAATATTCCCACGGTCATGTTCTCGCACCCCCCGATAGGCACCATTGGTCTTTCTGAAGAAGAAGCGCGGCAAATACACGGTGATTCAGTAAGGATATATCAGGCCAGTTTTACCGCCATGTACCACGCTTTGACCGAATATCCTCAGAAAACAGCCATGAAATTAGTGTGTGTTGGTGCCAAAGAACAGGTAATTGGATGTCATGTAATCGGTCATGGGGCCGATGAAATGGTACAGGGATTTGCAGTGGCCATAAAAATGGGGGCCACCAAGCGGGATTTTGATAATACCGTGGCAATTCACCCCACAAGCTCTGAGGAGCTCGTTACCATGCGCTAGGGCAGGTCTTGTGGGTTGTTGTTGTTGCCACGTAGAGGTGGGATTAAATGCAGGCACAACAACAAGTACAGGATCTGGTTCTAAGCCAGTTACTAACCTTTAAGATAAACAATTCTTTTTTCTGCCTACCGGTCGATCAGGTTGCCTCCGTTATTGAGATGCCCGAGATCACCAGCCTGCCCGACACTCCTGGATATATCGCTGGTTCTTTCATGCATCGTGGCAAGACTGCAGTGGCGGTGGTCGTTAGAGAATTACTTGGGCTGGCCAAAAATGAAAACCATACCCGCCCCAGTCTGATTATTACTGAGCTCAATGGTGAAACCATTGGCCTGTGGATCGACGAGATCAAGGGGCTGGTTGACTCGAGCAATTGCCTTCAGTCGGAACTCCCTCCCATGTCCATGAATCAGGGGGTTCGACATGCCCTGTTGCATGATGGGCAGATCATTTTCCCAATCAATATTTTCGAAATGAGTGTGCTGCATCGTGAGTTGCGGCGTATTGCTGCTGAGCGCGCAGAGCAGATCGTCGAGTCGGAACATGTTGAAACAGCTACACCCGTACTCAATGACGCAGTGGTGCGCTTAAAACCAGAACAACATGTTGAGCCAGAAGAACAGTCGCTGGTCGAGCCAGCCAATGATTCTGCACTTGAACCGCAGGCACTTGCGCCTGCTGAAGAAGAGTTGATACCGGATGTTGTTGATGAGGTCAGTCAGCCAGAAGAACATCTAGAAGAACAGGGGCTGGCCGAAGAGACATCTCTAGCCGCCGATATGACCAGTATCGATAATCTGGAGCAGACACAGTCGGAAGAAGACGCAGGGTATTGGCAACAGGCTTATCACGCTGGATCCGAATCAGCAGCAGTTGAAACAGAAATAGAGGCTGAAGACGAAACACTTGCGGCTCTGCCTGATCCACATGCTGGCCAAACCGCCTTTGAAGAACAGACCTATCCAGTTGAAGAACATGATGAAACAGCTTCGAATGGTGAAGCCGTAAGTTCAGCATGGCAGACGCAAGTCATCCCGGTCGATGAGCCAGAAGAGGAAGAATCAAGTGACAATGTTGTCAGTCTTGATGAAGTGCATCCAGAACTGGATGCAGATGAACAAGTTTTAGCAGAACAACAACAGCAGGAAGTTCAGGCGGTCACTACAGCTGAACAGATTCAGGAACAGGTTACGTCTCCCGCACTGGACGAGTCACCGTTTGAAACTGAATCAGAACCAGTTGCCGAGATTATCGAGTTTCGTGGTAAAGAAGCTGAGCTTGATCGCAATTTTGAAATAGAAATTGATCACACCGCAGATGTTGATGTTCGCGATATTATCTCGCATGCGCCCATTGAAGAAAAACGCAGCTTCAGCAGGAAGATACTAATTGGGACGATAGTTTTATTAATCAGCTGTATTGTTTTCTGGCGTCAGGTTGACTGGAATACCAAACAGAAACTGATCAAGTATCTACCTGCGCGTATTCAGAAAGATGTTTCAGCAATCATTTCTTATGATGCCATCATTAGAAAGCCAACAAATGGTCCAGACCGTCTGGTTATCGAACTGCCTGAGCATGAAATCCGTGTTGTGCGTGCCAACAAGGTTGATCCTATCCTGTTAACACAACGTCAGAATCACAATGCCCGTATTTATCGAGTTAAGAAAGGCGATACACTCTGGGGTATTGCCGAGCGGTTTCTGGACAACCCTTTCCGTTATGTTGAGCTGGCACAAAGCAGCGAAATTACCAAACCTGATCTTATTTTCCCTGGTGATATTGTTACGATTGGTCGTAAAATACCCGACTAATGAACATCCAGTCCTTTGAAAATACACACCCTGACATTGCTGAGGGTGTGTTTGTACATGCCAGTGCCCTGGTCATTGGTGATGTCACTATCGGCACAGACAGTTCAGTCTGGCCCTTCACGATTGTGCGCGGTGATGTGAACAGCATTCGTATCGGCAGTAACACAAATATTCAGGACAACTCCGTACTGCATGTGACTCATGATGGCCCCTATAACCCCGGTGGCTATGGTCTTGAGATTGGTGACAATGTCACGGTTGGACATCGAGTGATATTGCACGGTTGTAAAGTCGGTCATCATTGTCTGATTGGTATGGGCGCAACCGTGATGGATGGTGCGGTGCTTGAAGATAAAGTGTTGCTTGGTGCAGGCAGTCTGGTAACACCCGGTAAAACGCTGCAGAGTGGTTATCTCTGGATTGGTTCCCCAGCGAAACGCGCACGTAAACTGACGGATGAAGAAATCGAATCGCTTGAATATTCCGCACAGCACTATGTGCGCCTGAAGAATCGTTACTTGGACGTCAGGCCCTGATGTAATTTTGAGAAGCCAGCAGGCAAGGTCAGTGCTGGTGTTGGTTTCTGATCAGGTTCAGACATGGTCGCAGGAACAACTTTTTCAATATTCGTTGTTGCAGGTTCCGGTTCTGGCATAGAGACAGATTCAGCTTCAGGCTGTGTAACTTCCTGCTGTGTTTCAACGACTGTTTGTTTATCTAATAATGATGTCAGTGCATTGATCAGGTTGTTGATCTCATTGGCATCAAAATCATTGATTTCCATTGCACGATAAACCTGTTCATTAATATCAAACGGCATACGCTTGAACTGTTTCACCGAGGCATTGATTAAGGATTGAGTTAATACCTGGATCTGTTTTTCGGTTAACTTGTATTTAGCCAGCTGTTTGATGACTTCTCCAGCTGTTGGTTTTTTCTCAGCTTTAGCCGCAGTTGGTTTTGTATCAACGGCGGGTTCAGGCTTGCTCCGTTGTTGAGTTTCTTCTGTCACCATTTCAGCTTTAACTTTAGGTTTGGCTGCAACTTCAGTTTCTTCGCCGGCCTTGTTCTCCCAGAACTGTACAAAGTCGTAATCATCCCCCGCATCAGTAAAATGACGGTGCATGGCATGCGCAATCGCGATAAAGCTACGACTTGAAGGTGCGGTTGATTCATGAATGATTACGGGTTGCTGGGCGATCACCGCCTGTTTCAGAAAATCATCATCAGGCACATATCCGAGATAGCTCACCTGAATGTCGAGATACTTTTTCACGGTGGATTGAAAACGTTTGTACACTTCAATACTCAGCGCGAAATTCTTTACCATGTTAACGATGATGTAGATCGGGCGATTGAATTTGGTGTCACGCAGGGTCTTGATCATCGAGAAGGCATCCGACAGTGACGTCGGTTCCGGGGTGATGACGATCACCGCATATTGTGATGACTGGATAAACTGAATGACCTGTTGCGTAATACCCGCAGCGGTATCGATCATCAAGTAGTCAAAGTCGCGTTCAAGTTCACGCAGGGATTTGGTCAGGTGTTGTAGCTGGTATTTTTTCAGGTTCGCCAGTTCGGTAATACCTGAAGCCGCAGGAATAATCTGTACCCCATACGGGCCTTTGGCCAGAATTTCACTGAGCTGTTTTTCATCATTGAGCAGGTGCTCAAGCGTGAACTTGGGTTTGATGTCGAGCAGAATATTAATATTGCCCAGGCTGGTATCGGCATCGATGATGCTGACACGCTGTCCCTGCATGGCTAGCGCCACACTCAGGTTTGCGGTCACATTGGTTTTTCCTACCCCACCCTTGCCACTGGCAATGGCGATGACGCGCATTTTGTTTTCAACTGGAGAATGTAGATCGCTATTGGTATTCATATCATCCTGTGACATTTTCAATCCATGCCTGTATTTTTTCTAATGCTACTATGATTGTGGAGATTCTACCACGGAATTGGTCAAAATGTGAGCAGTTTTAAGGCGATCTAGTTTTAGTCTAAATCTATATCAGAATGTAGCCTGTATGCAGCGATAGCGTAATACGGGATCTTATTGATCGTACAAGCGCATATGGCGCTGGATTTTACTGGCGCGGCGCGTGAAGTATTTGGTGCGTGTGGCGGGGTTGTGTTTTTTCGGACTCGGCAGGGTCGCGGCCAGTTCAGTGGCCTGTTGAAAGCTGAGTCTGCTGGCAGGGATATTCCAGTAATGCCGTGCCGCGGCTTCGACACCGAACACGCCTTTACCAAACTCAGCAATGTTCAGATAGGTCTCAAGGATACGTTGTTTCGGTACAAAGAATTCCATGCTGATGGTGAAGACCAGTTCATGCCATTTGCGGAGTGGATTGCGTGAGGCGGTAAAGAACATGTTCTTCACCGTTTGTTGCGAAATCGTACTGGCACCATATTTCATTTCCAGTTTTTCGATGTTGTAATCCATTGCGTCTTTCAGTGCGATGACATCAAAACCACTATGACTGTAGAAACGCGAGTCTTCTGCAATAATCACCGCACGCTGAATATGCGGTGAAATATTTTTCATGCGCACCGGATTCCAGGCCAGTCGTGGCAGACTGCGATCGGCGCGGCGCTGTTCCTGATAGAGCTGAATAAACTCAGACCTGGCGACCTGGCCACGCTTAAACTGACTCCAGTTTGGCCAGATGGTCATGATGTAAAAGATATCGAGCGCGATCAGCACCAGCAGGGTACGCCAGCCCCAGCGAAAATATCGCTGGCTGCGCGCAAGCAGGGTGTCGCTCTTTTTCTTTTTATAGGTTTTGCTTTGTTTGAATCCGCCCACAATCCACTTCCAACGAAAGCCCCAGCGCAGTGACCGGAAGGCCCTGCGGATTAATCGATATGGAATGACTGCGGCGTTCATAGCCACAGTTGTCGTCACTCGTCAGGCTAACTTTAGCCTTACTGGCAGGGGATTATACGCTAAGTATTTGAAATAGATGTTTTATTACGATTTTTTGCCAATATCGTCACAGGGTTTACGAAAATAGCAGGTCAGCGCACAGCTGCTGGAGGTCAGCAGCCAGAAAATGAAAAAGCCGATGCTGTATCCTGCCATGCGAGAAATTTCGCCATAGCCGCTGACGGCCATGATCAGCTGTGGATCAAAGGCAGTAAAAAACAGGATGGTGGCCACGCCCGCTGTCAGAAATGAAGGCCATAATACTGCCGCAATCTTTTGTACATTAGGAATATCCTGTTCAGCTGCGCTCATTGTTGTTCTCCCAGAAAATTAAAGTATGGGTTTGAGTTGCCAGTCTTTGTCTTTGCCAAAATAGGTGCTGCCAGTCAGACGCCATGATTTATCCAGTGGCTCAAGCAATAAATAACGTTTGCCAGCCGGTTGCTGCGAAAAGAAACCTGAGTACATGCCCTGTTTATTCTGGCGCTGTAAGGCAATGATAATATCTTGCTGGCTAGCCGTCGGATGGGTCAAGATTAATTTAAGCCGAAGCGGTTGTTGCTGACCCGTTAAAAAAACCTGAACAGATTGCGCGGTTATATCCATGTTACCTTTTGCACTTAGATTCAATTTGCTGGCGACTTCATCGCGTTTGAGTGTGCGGTTTATCGCCAGTCCGGTTTTATAATAATCATCCACTACCATGCCGTCGGGTTTATGGCTGGCGATGAGGACCATCGAAATACCCGAGATCACAGTGATGACTGGAATCGCAATTAAAAACCAGGGCCAGAATTGTTTGTACCAGGGTGGAATGATTTCTTCTGTTGTCATAAGTATTCCTGTTAGCTTTGTTAGCCCAAATTTATTTCAGCGGCCCAATAAAACGACCTTTCTCAATGACCTGTAGCTCACTGTTGTCCGTTGCCGTTAATATAAATTCAATATCATAACCAATCTTTTTCAGATAGGCTGGATCAATCTGGATGCGGGCTGGAATCGTAATTACTTCGCCAGATTTTGCATACAGATCTTTTTTCGCAAGGATGAGTTTTACACCTTCAATACCACCTGCCGTTAAGGTATAGCGGTGTGCCTGTTCATCCATGTTAATAATTCTTAGCGTATAGATATTTTCGATCAGGCCTTCATTAGTTTCACGATAGAGGGCATTGCGATCGCGAATAATATCCAGTTCAAGTGGCAGACGTATCAGCATACTATAAACAAGCGCAGCGCTGAGGAATATTAACAGGCTCATATAAACAAACATGCGTGGTCTGAGAATGCGCGATGGAATTCCGTGAATCGCATTTTCAGTGGTATAGCGAACCAGTCCTTTTGCGTATTTCATTTTACCCATGACTTCATTACATACATCAACACAGGCGGCGCAACCAATACATTGATATTGCAGTCCGTCGCGAATATCGATCCCTGTTGGGCAAACCTGAACGCACAAGGTGCAATCAACACAGTCGCCTAGTCCCAGTTCTTTTGGGTCAGCGCTTTTTTTACGCGAACCACGTGGTTCGCCACGATCATCATCATAGGAAATGATCAAGGTGTTCTTATCAAACATGGCGCTCTGGAAACGCGCATAAGGGCACATATAAATACACACCTGTTCACGCATCCAGCCGGCGTTACCATAGGTGGCAAAGCCATAAAAAATAATCCAGAAGGTTTCCCATGGGCCAAGCGTAAACTGTAATAGTGAAGCACCAAGCTCAAGGATGGGGGTGAAATAACCGACAAAGGTAAAGCCGGTCCAGGCGGAGAACAATAACCACAGTGTATGCTTGGTACTCTTGAGAATAAGTTTGTTTTTAGCCCAGGGCGACTTGTCGAGTTTGATCTGTTTATTGCGATCACCTTCGACCCAGCGCTCCATCCACAAAAACACTTCTGTCCAGACCGTTTGCGGACAGGCATAACCACACCAGAGTCGTCCTGCCAGTGCAGTGAAAAAGAACAGCGCAAAGGCTGCGATGATTAACAACGCGGCAAGATAAATAAAGTCCTGTGGCCAAAAGGTGAGACTGAAGATATAAAACTTACGAGCAGGTAAATCAAACAATACGGCCTGATGACCGTCCCAACGCATCCAGGGAATAAAATAATACAGACCGAGCAGTGTCAGTACACCAGAAAAGCGCAGGCTGGCAAACAGACCATGGACTTCGCGCGGATAAACCTTTTTATGTTTGGCGTAAAAATCAGAAGAGCTGTTTTCGATCTGATCGGAAGGTGTGCCCATAAAGGATTCTATTGTTGTTGATGAGAGGATGTCCCCGGCACTGCACCGGGGACGATGATGTAAACACTTACTGGCTTAGACTATAAACATAAGCCGCAAGTAGATGGGCCTTGTCATTACCAAGAAACTCTTTGTGTGGAGGCATAATACCTTTGCGTCCCTTGGCGATGGTTTCTTTTATGGCGCCTTCAGAGCGGCCATGTAACCAGACGTTATCGGTCAGGTTTGGCGCACCGAGTGCCATATTACCGGTACCACCAGTGTTATGACAGGCTGCGCATAAACTATCAAAACGTTGTTTACCCGCTTCAACAAAGTTGGGATCCGCTTTGCGTCCACTCAGGTTTAAAACATAGGCGGTGACTTCTTCAAGACCACCACTGCCTAAAGCAGCACCCATCGGTGGCATCAGACCATTACGACCATTCAGAATACTGGCCTTAATAGCCACAGGATCACCACCATACAACCAGTCCTTATCACGCAGGTTTGGAAAGCCCCTGGCACCACCGGCATCTGAGCCATGACAGGTTGAACAGTAGTTTAAAAACAGTCGTTGCCCTGCCTGCATTGCAGTTGGATTTTTTGCCAGTGTCGGGATGTCCTGTTTGGTATAGGCCGCGAAGATGGGGCCATACTTGGTTTTTGCCTCAGACATTTCCTGCTCATAATCATTCATCTGGTTTGAATCAAGCAGGCCTTTGAAGTTACCGGCACCGGGGTAGAGCAATAAATAAACCAGACTGAAGACCAGCGTGATATAAAACAACCACAGCCACCAGCGTGGTAGCGGGTTGTTATATTCCTGTAGATCACCGTCCCAGGTATGACCAGTGACATTACCTTCGGCCGCTTCATTGGCCTTTTGCTTGCTACTCCATTTAATCAGCACATAGCAGGCAATAATATTGGCCAGGGTTAATATAATAATAAATAGACTTAAACCAGTACTCATTGATTGCTCTCCTTCTTCACAACCTCGTTATCACTTCGAGGGTTTTCAGGTTCATTGAGTGGCAGGTTCGCCGCTTCACTAAAGGCGCTACGACGTTTATTACTCCAGGCCCACACAACAATGCCAATGAACATGACAAACATAATCACAGTAAACGCAGCGCGTAGATCATTAATATCCATGGCCTACCTCCGTGTCTTAATGCTGGTACCCAGCACCTGTAAGTAAGCAATCAATGCATCCATCTCGGTTTTACCTTTGACGGCGTGAATGGCGCCGTCGATATCTGCATCGGTATAAGGGACACCGAGAGTACGATGTGCTCGTAGCTTGGTGGCGGTATGAGTTTCATCGATGCTGTTTTCTTCCAGCCAGGGGAAACCGGGCATATTTGATTCAGGCACCACATCACGTGGATTAATCAAATGCACACGGTGCCAGTCATCGGAGTAACGTCCACCGACGCGAGCCAGATCAGGCCCCGTACGCTTTGAACCCCACTGGAAAGGATGATCGTAAACAAACTCACCGGCAACCGAGTAATGACCATAGCGTTCGGTCTCTGCACGGAATGGGCGAATCATTTGTGAATGGCAAAGACTGCAGCCCTCACGAATATAAACATCGCGACCTTCCAGTTGTAAGGCAGTATAAGGTTTTAAACCTGCAACCGGTTCTGTTGTTGATTTAAGAAAGAACAGCGGTACGATTTCAACCAGACCACCCACACTGATCACCAGCACAATCAGCACAGCCATCAGGCCTATATTTTTTTCAACTTTATCATGGTTCATGTTCTGGCCTCCTTATGCTGTTTGTGGAATGGCTTCATCGGCAGGTTTGCTACCGGCGATAGTCTTCCAGACGTTGTAGGCCATGATGAACATGCCTGCTAAGAACAGTGCACCCCCTAACAGACGTACAATATAGTAGGGATACGTGGCTTCAAGTGATTCGACGAAGCTATAGGTAAGTGTGCCGTCATCATTGACTGCGCGCCACATCAGACCCTGCATCACGCCGGCAATCCACATGGCGACGATATAAAGCACAATACCAATCGTGGCAACCCAGAAGTGCGTATCGATCAACTTGGTCGAGTACATTGCCTCTCTGTTGAAGACCTTCGGAATCAGGAAGTAAATCGCGCCAATCGTAACAAGACCGACCCAGCCCAGGGCACCGGAATGTACATGGCCAATGGTCCAGTCCGTGTAATGCGACAGGGCATTCACGGTTTTGATCGACATCATCGGGCCTTCAAAGGTCGACATACCATAGAAAGACAGGGACACGATAAGGAACTTCAGAATCGGATCAGAGCGCAGTTTATGCCAGGCACCGGAGAGTGTCATGATGCCGTTGATCATGCCGCCCCAGCTGGGTGCAATCAGGATGAGTGAGAACACCATACCCAGCGACTGCGCCCATTCAGGTAAGGCCGTAAATTGCAAATGGTGAGGGCCTGCCCACATGTAAGTCGAGATCAGGGCCCAGAAGTGCACTACTGATAAACGATAGGAATAGATGGGTTTACCCACCTGCTTGGGAATAAAGTAATACATAATGCCAAGGAAACCCGCGGTAAGGAAAAAGCCAACCGCGTTATGGCCATACCACCATTGCACCATCGCATCGATGGTACCGGAGTAGACGGAATAAGATTTAAACAGTCCAACAGGTAAGGCCGCACTGTTAACAATATGCAGGACGGCAACCGTGATAATAAAGGCACCGAAGAACCAGTTGGCAACATAAATATGTGGCACCTTACGTTTTATAATCGTGCCGAAGAACACAACCGCATAACTGACCCAGACTACCGCAATCAGAATATCAATCGGCCATTCCAGCTCGGCATATTCTTTACCTGAGGTTAAACCCAATGGCAGTGTTATCGCGGCCAGCAGGATAATCAGCGTCCAGCCCCAGAAGGTAAAGGCAGCCAGCCTGTCTGAAAATAGCCGAACCTGACAGGTGCGTTGCACCGCATAGTAAGAGGTAGCAAACAGGGCTGAGCCACCAAAGGCAAAAATCACTGCATTGGTATGCAGGGGGCGTAGACGACCATAACTCAGCCAGGGCAAATCAAAGTTCAACGCCGGCCAGACAAGTTGTGCGGCAATAATCACGCCGACGAGCATACCAACAATGCCCCAGACGACCGTCATGACCGCAAACTGGCGAACAACCTTGTAGTTGTAGGTATTCTGGTTCTCCATAAAAAATCCTCAAGCTTTTTTGTGTTATTTAAACTCTAACGCAGTGTATAGAGCTCTAATGTGGATAGTCTTGATCCAGATCAATATGTTTTCTAACCGACCAAAAGATCCAGTGATGGACATATTCTGACAAATATGACCTTCACATAGAAGGCGTGAACATAAAGACTATTGAAGTATAGGCGAGAATTTCTCGAAAGAGGGCAAAGGCCAGCGGCTTGAAAATTGTTTACTAAATTTTATGCGCTGGAAGAGTCGTCAGCCAGAGGTTGGCTGGCACATTTTGTTGTTACCGCCATCAGACCATCCAGATCATGAATCAGCACATGCTTGCGCTCAACAGTCATCAGACCGTTATCCTGAAAATGGGAAAACAGACGGCTGACTGTTTCAACGGCCAGTCCCAGCAGATTGGCGATGTCATTGCGTGACATACTGAGATTAAATTCGGTCGCCGAAAAACCGCGCTGAGAAAAATGATACGACAGGCTGAGCAGGAATCGGGCCAGCCTGGCTTCGGCCGGCATCTTGGCAATCATCATCAGCTGACAATGGTCACTCTGGATCTCTTCACTCATCACATGCAGCAGGTGGTGCTGCATCGAGGGTATTTCCTTGCTCAGCTCTTCGAGCCGATCAAAGGGGACTTCGCAGACGCTACTGGTCTCCAGTGCGATAGCGGATTCCGTATGGAATTTGGTGCTGATTGAATTCAGGCCCAGCAATTCCCCTGGGAGGTGGAAGCCGGTGACCTGTTCCTGACCATTCTCGATAGTTGAGTAGGTTTTGATGGAACCACTGCGCAGGGCATAAACCGTCTTGAACGCGTCACGCATTTTGTACAGGTGTTCACCTTTTTCGACCTTATGCTGGCGTTTGATGGCCTTGTCGAGTTTGTCCAGATCGCCTTCTTCCAGACCCATCGGCAGGCAGAGCTGGTATAGGCCGCAGTTCTGGCAGGTGGTGCGAATGGAGGAGATGTCGACAACTTTATTATCTTTCATGCGAGGCCTTTCAGGGATAACGAGTCCAGTCATTTATTGATGAGTCTGTTTCTAATTTATAGCATTTTCAGTCCCAAGCACAGATCAAATCGAACAATTTTTACACAATTGCAGGAATCTTGTTTCTCACAGGCCTTATCTATATATAATAGGCATCTTAAGTACAAATACTGGCGAATTTCAGGAGCAGCCCATGTCGCAGCGTAAGGCCGACGTAAAAAGAGATACTCTGGAAACGCAGATTCAGGTCAAGCTGAATCTGGACGGTTCCGGTGAAGGCAAATTTGATACCGGTGTGCCGTTTCTTGAGCATATGCTGGATCAGGTTGCACGCCATGGTCTGGTCGACCTGAACATCAATGCCTCAGGTGATACCCACATTGATGATCACCACACCGTCGAAGATATCGGCATTACTCTGGGCCAGGCCTTTGATAAGGCGCTGGGTGATAAAAAGGGCATCCGTCGTTATGGTCACGCCTATGTGCCACTGGATGAGGCATTGTCACGTGTGGTCATCGACTTTTCGGGCCGTCCCGGTCTGGAATACGGTGTGACTTTCGCACGCTCGCGGATAGGAGACTTCGATGTCGACCTGCTGAGCGAGTTTTTTCAGGGCTTCGTCAATCATGCCAAGGTCACCCTGCACATCGACAATATCCGTGGCGGCAATGCCCACCACATCGCCGAGACTATGTTCAAGGCCTTTGGCCGGGCGGTGCGGATGGCGATTGAACCGGATCCACGTATGTCGGGTGTGATGCCTTCAACCAAGGGATCTCTCTAAGAATTCCATACGAAAGTGAACTCCAATGAATACCGTTGCTGTTATTGATTACGGAATGGGTAACCTGCACTCCGTTGCCAAGGCGCTGGAAAAGGTCGCCGAGGGCACCAAAGTGCTGGTCAGCTCTGATCCGGATGAGGTGCGCAAGGCCGATCGCATTGTGCTGCCCGGCGTGGGCGCGATTCGCGACTGTGTCGGTGAAATTCGTCGCCTTGGTTTTGATGAAGTCGTCAAAGAAGTAGTGGTGAATAAACCACTAATGGGTGTCTGTATCGGTATGCAGACTTTGATGGACTCCAGTGTTGAAAATAACGGGGTCGAATGCCTTGGAATTTTGCCTGGTACGGTAGAGTTTTTTGGTGAAGATCTGCAAGATGCGAAAACAGGCCAACGTTTGAAGGTACCCCACATGGGCTGGAATCAGGTCTACCAGAATATGGAACATCCTATGTGGAGCGGCATTGCCGATGGCGCACGCTTTTATTTTGTACACAGTTATTATGTGCAGCCTGCAGCGCCAGAGTTGATCGCAGCCTCATGTGAATACGGTATTAACTTTACCGCAGCGGTGACTCAGGGCAATGTGTTTGCCACCCAGTTTCATCCGGAAAAAAGCCAGCATGCCGGACTGGCGCTGTATGCCAACTTCCTTAAATGGGATGGCAACGACTGAAAATAATTTGATCATGAACAAGAGAACATAGACATGTTATTGATCCCTGCAATAGACCTTAAAGATGGTAAATGTGTGCGCCTGAAACAGGGCAAGATGGAAGAGACCACGGTTTTTTCTGATGATCCCGTAGCGATGGCGGATCGCTGGGTCGAAGCCGGCGCGCGTCGCCTGCATCTGGTTGACCTCAATGGTGCCTTTGAAGGCAAGCCCATGAATGCCAGTGTGGTCAAAGCCATTGCGGAAAGACATCC
>JAOULB010000287.1 GCA_029882235.1 Gammaproteobacteria bacterium
GTAAGCTGATCAAGAAGATTGATGAATCTATCGATATGATCGACAGTGGTGAATACGGCTATTGTGAACAGTGTGGGATTGAGATTGGTGTTAAGCGTCTTGAAGCCAGACCCACAGCCTCATTGTGTATCGATTGTAAAAGTCTGGACGAAATCCGGGAAAAACAAAGACTCTAAGTTATTACGCTGGCGGGGCTTCGCATTGCGCATCCAGTGCGCGATCCCCCTGCCGGCGGTCAACCACAATCTTCAGATGATTGCTGCGCGCAAATCCCAGTACAAATTCATACGATGCCGGGTCAATATTCTCCAGGTTGCGCGACACCACCAGGCACTTTTCACCCTCAATGATGCAGGGCTGCACACTGTTGCAGTATTTTAGTTTTTTTTGACTACAAAACCCGGCTAATGACGAGGAGATGCGTTCAATCCAGTCGCTGGGGCGTAGTTTTTGACCAGATTCAGTAACACCATAAATCACTATTTTTTCGTCTTGCACGTTGTTGATGCCCCAAACTGATAAAACACCCTGATAGAGCCCTTCACATCGGCTTAGTGAAGGTTTACTTTAGTAAACATTAGCAAACCTTTCCCTAATATGACTACGGATATATGCAAACCATCGACGCCATCACATCACGCTGGTCCTGCCGGGCCTATCTGGACAAACCTGTCAGCCGCGAACAGGTGCAGAGTCTTCTTGATATTGCCCGCTGGGCGCCGTCTGGCGTGAATACCCAGCCCTGGCAGGTCGCCGTTGTCAGTGGCGCGACCAAACAGCGCATTAGTGATGCCATCATCCAGGCGCGGGAAAGTGGCCAGAAAGAGAACCCGGACTACGGCTATTATCCACCCGAATGGAACGAACCCTACAAGGGCCGGCGCAAGGCCACCGGGCTGGCCCTCTATGGCGCACTTAAAATAGAACGTGGTGATGCCGAGGCACAGAAAAATGCCTGGTTTAATAATTATCGCTTCTTTGGTGCGCCGGTCGGCCTGTTTATTTTCATCGACCGACAGCTTGAAACCGGCTCCTGGGTGGATCTGGGCATGTTTATTCAGTCTCTGATGCTGGCCGCCATTGATGCCGGGCTGGCAACCTGCCCGCAGGCCGCTTTGGCAGAGTATCCGGATATCGTCCGCGAGGCTTTATCCATTTCAGCAGAGCAAAAACTGGTGGCGGGCCTGTCGCTCGGATATGCCGATATGGCCCACCCCGTGAACCAGTATCGCACGGAGCGTGAGCCGGTTGAGACCTTCAGTAAATGGTACGATCTGGACTGATGCCAGGCCCTCAATACCGCGGCCGTTTTGCCCCTTCGCCCACTGGCCCACTCCACTTCGGCTCTCTTATCGCGGCAATGGGCAGCTACCTGCAGGCACGCAGCCAGAACGGTGAATGGTGGCTCCGAATTGACGACATTGACCCGCCCAGAGAAGTGGCCGGTGCTGCTGATAGCATCCTGCGCACGCTTGAGAATTTTGGCTTTGAGTGGGATGGCCCGGTCAGCTATCAAAGCCTGCATAGCGAACGCTATCTTGCCGCCATTGAACAGCTGCAACAGGCGGATCGCCTTTATCCCTGCATTTGTTCCCGCAAGGACATCCAGGCAAGTGAGATCATTGCCGGTATTTATCCGGGCACCTGTCGTCAGGGAATTTCAGATCATCAAAGCAAGTATCAGCTCCGCATCAAGGTTGAGAATAATGTTGTCGAATTTACCGATGGTATTCAGGGCAAGCAGCTTTTTGATCTGGCAAGCGAGGTGGGTGACTTTACGATACTCAGATCGGATGGCTATTTTTCCTATCAACTCGCTACCGCGATTGATGATGCCGAACAGGAAATGACCGAGGTGGTGCGTGGCTGTGACCTGCTCGACTCCACCGCTAGACAAATCTACATCCAGCAACAGCTTGGACTAATAACGCCCCACTACGCACATTTGCCTGTGGCACTCAATAGTGAGGGTCAGAAGTTAAGTAAACAAACACTTGCCCGCGAGCTTGATACTACAAAGGCCGCATTAAGCCTGTATGAAGCCCTGCGTTTTCTAGGCCAATCACCACCTGAGGATTTAAAAACGGCCAATATCAACGATATCTGGCAATGGGCCCACACACATTGGCAGATTAAGCAGGTACCACGACAAGCATCTATTCCCTGTGACACATTGCAGAGCGCATAGAAGAAAACTACAGTTTTAGAGTATGGCTCCGATACTAATAAATAAGTATCAGAAACAATAATATGACCCAGTCATTAATTAAATCCATCAACACAGGATTCCAGAATTTATAAACTGTTATGAGCGACGATATTTTTAAAGTCAAACCATCAAAAACGGCCTCTATCGAAGAGCATGAAAGCTTTACGATTTATTCGCAAACCGAAATCATGCAAAAGATGCGCATGCTGTCCAAAGGTAATTGTCTGATTACCGCCTTCTTTGATCATGGTAATGAATCGTTCATGACTGCGATTATTGATGTCCTGCCTGAGAAAAAACTCATCCTGGTCGATTGCGGCCCGGATGAAGGTATGAATAAAAAGCTGATGTCGGAAGGCAGGGTGCTGTTCAAATCTGAGCTGGCCGGGATCAGCGCCCAGTTTAGTGCTCATAATCTGAAAAGAGCAAAATACAAAGACCAGGCCGTGTTTGCATTTGAAGTGCCTGATGAACTGTTATGGATTCAGCGTCGCGACACCTATCGCGTCAAGATCCCATTCAGCGCAACGGCACTCTGCGACCTGACGCATCTGGATAATAAAAAAGGCCAGTTTCGTATTCTGGACATTAGTGCCGGTGGTCTGGCGCTTGAAGATATGGATATGCATGAAGATTTCCAGATCGGTAATATATTTAAAGGCTGTAACATCACCCTGCCCGAGCACGGCAATGGTATGGTGACACTTGAGGTTAGAAACCTGTTGCCCTTAAAACACAATGACCCAGGCGCAGGCCAACGTGTCGGCTGTACATTTCAGAATCTACCTACTGATCTGGATGCGGCAATCCAGCGCTACATTCTGCATATCGATAGTTTGCGTAAACGGCTTGCAGATTAGTCCCCCGCTACTCCTCTGAAATCAATATCTTAGCTATAAAATAATTCGGGACATTGTCCAGAGTGCCGCTTTATATCTGGAGCATTGCAGCCAGATCAGGCATTATAGGGACATTGAATTTTCCAGCCTTATTTAAAACAAAACAATAAATTTGGAGAGCGTCCCATGTCAGACAAACTCTACGACATTCCTGACAGTATTAAAAAATCAACACACATCAACGAACAGAAATATCAGGAAATGTATCAACAATCGATCAATGATCCCGATACCTTCTGGGCCGCGCAGGCGGAAGAATTTCTCAGCTGGTCAAAACCCTGGGATAAAGTCTCTGACTGGAGTTATGCCAAGGACAACCTTTACATCAAGTGGTTTGAAGGCGGCAAGCTTAATGTCACTTATAACTGTATTGATCGTCATCTTGAAAAGCGCGGCGATGCGGTTGCGATTATCTGGGAAGGCGATAATCCTAATGATGATAAGAAGATCACCTATAAAGAGCT
>JAOULB010000288.1 GCA_029882235.1 Gammaproteobacteria bacterium
GCGGTTAAAAACAATAATCTATACTTTATTCCGCCATCGATTATTCAACGACATTCACCACGCATTCTTGATGCAACCGCTCAGCTCTGTGAACAGGCCGAGCAGGCCAGGAAAAATCTGCAGCGATAAAATGAAAACTTCCTTTCCCGATCATTTCTCTAGTAAGGCAGCATCTTATCAGCAGTTCAGACCGGGTTACCCAGTAGAGTTATTTGAATATCTTACGACGCTTACCTCTGAGAATGAACGTGCACTGGACTGTGCAACTGGATCAGGACAGGCAGCGGCACAGTTGGGACAATATTTTACTGAGATTGTTGCTTTTGATGGTAGTGCACAACAAGTACAGAATGCACAAACACACGATCATGTTAATTATGTGGTGAATACATCTGAACAATTACCTTTTAAAGACAAGCAGTTTGATCTTGTAACAGTCGCCCAGGCCTTACATTGGTTTGATCAGGTCAAATTTTATGCCGAGGTTAAACGAGTGCTAAAACCCGGTGGCCTTCTTGCCGTGTGGTCATATAGTTTAATGAAGGTTATGCCTGAGATTGATCAACTGGTCTGGCATTTATATAAAGACATCCTTGGCCCATACTGGGCGTTTGAACGCCAACAGGTTGAACAGGGTTATCAAAATATAAGTTTCCCATTTACTGAAATAAGTGTGCCAGAGTTTGCCATGACGGCAGAGTGGACGCTGGAACATTTAACCGGCTATTTATCCACCTGGTCGGCATTACAAAAGTACATAAAAGATAATGATCATGATCCACTGCAGGCAATGGTGCCAGAATTTGCCCAGGCCTGGGGTGAGAAAAGCAAAACTCAACAGGTATGCTGGCCCTTAAGTATTCGAGTTGGGAAGATATAAGTTCACACTGAAAGAGCCATGACTGAATTTCCGGGAATTTGAAAATTAGCAACTAACATTTGCCTAATGTAGCCTAAAGAATTGCCCATTAAATCCGCTGATGACAGCAAGGTACCGCAATGTGTGGGGTACGTCTGCGGTATGGTGGTTTTATATGGCAATTCTGATTGAAGATTATACAAAGCAGGTTATTAAGGAAAATGTACCTACACTGGAACAGGCGGGGGACGCGGAGTTCTGGTTAAAGTTGAATCCACATCTCACTGTTTCTCCAGCTGGGAGCCATGAAAGTCTGAAGCCCATTCCGGTGGATGTCACGGATGAGATGCTGCATTATCTGCGCACCGATGGTTATATTCAGCTTGATAAGGTTCTGTCATCTGACTTTGTTTCAGGTTTGCGTAGCGCCGTGGATAACTTACGGCTAAACGGTATCAACCCCAGCTTTGCCTTTGTCTATGATGAATTCTGGATTGTTTCACGCCAGCTAAAAAATCTGCTTGCGCCAATACTGGGTGAAACCTATCAACAGCTGCCTGATTTCTGGTGCTGGTATCTCGACCCCAGTGTTCAGGATGCCGGTTGGGGACCGCATCGTGATCGCTGGCATGTGAATCCATTATTCCCTGATGGTATGCCCAAGAGTGTTACCGTCTGGATCGCCTTGACGGATTCCACGCCATTAAATGGTTGTATTTATATGTTGCCCGCCCACCTTGATGGCGACTATTTTAATTTTGAAACCAAAGAAACGGATGTGAATGCACATGGTATACGTGCTCTGCCGATTGATGCGGGATCGCTTTTGATGTGGAACCAACGTGTGGTGCACTGGGGGGGGACAAGTAGTACTCGAACAGATGAACCGCGCATAAGTCTGGCGATAGAGTTTCAGCGCGCAGATGTGCCACCCTACAACACACCCATGCTCAAAACACCTGAGACCTTACTACCCTTTGATATACGCTTAATGCTGATTGCAAAACAGATCACCCAGTATCATCACATGAACAAGGCATCCGCAGAGCTGAATGAGCTGGCGAAAAAAATTCTCGAATAAAAGCGATGATTACTGTGCGGCGTGAATCTCACGTAGTTTAGGCACAGCAAGATCGGCTTCATCCGCAAGACCGATGGCCCGCGCAAGTCGGCCCGGTGCAGAACGTCCCATACATTGATGTTCCAGATCGCCCTTAATACCTTCGACCATGGCTTCAATTAATTTTTCGCGATCATATTGATTACCGGTAAGCCATTGCTGAATATCAATGACTTCATTAGCCACTTCACGTGCCAGTGATTCATTTTTATACCAGAGATCATCGACGGTGCCGCCAATCACCAGACCGGCGATATTGGTGGTCAGGATGTAAACATTTTTTCTGACTAACTCAAACTCCAGCTCCTGTTCTGATTTCACCTCCCAGCTGGGAATGTCCAGTGAGCTTAGCGCATCTTCAAGTACACCAGCACGTGGTCCATAAGCCGGTGAGGGAACCAGCACTTTATAATCCTGACCTTTTTTCTTTTCAAACCAGACGGAGATTACGGTGGGATCTTTCAAGTCATGTTGCTGCCAGTCACGCGGGAGTAGCTCATTTTGTAACAGGCCGATATTTTTTCGCCAGTTGGCGGGCAACTTTTCCAGTGTTGGATGGAGATCATTCTCTCCAACGGCAAGTAGCACAAAATATGGATTGGGAATCGCTTTGGCCATAGAGTCCATATCAGTATTACGGTTAACAGGATAGACAGGGTGACCGGTACGTAACAGGCCACGGGTAAAGACACTCCCCATTTCACCTATGCCAATAACAATAATGGGCTCAGACATGGTTAAAAACTCTCCAATTGAAAAATCGAGGCGGGATTGTAGCAATAATGACCCACAGCAATACAGTATATTAGTAAATCACCAAGTGTTAATGATGCATAACATTAAAGAATAATATGGTTCTATTAGCTATCACAATGAGCTTTGTTTCGGGAAACAGGGTAGCATCCGAGCACTCAAAGAATAATTAACCTCGAAGGGGGAAGTCCTAATGTCCACTGGTTTAATGTTTGCGTTAATCGCCTCGTTGATTGCGATAGGCTATGGGTTCGTCACGATCTCTGGCCTTATGAAAAAGTCACCTGGTAACGATGAGATGCAGAGAATTTCTCTGGCTATCCAGGAAGGTGCCTCGGCTTATTTGAAACGTCAGTATATCTCCATCGGTTTTGTTGGTGTCGTGTTGGCGGTCTTAATTGCTATTTTCCTGCACATTGAAACAGCCATCGGTTTTGCTATCGGCGCTATTTTCTCTGGTCTGGCAGGTTTCATCGGCATGAACGTATCGGTTCGTTCCAATGCCCGTACTGCTGAAGCGGCCCGTGGCGGTATTAACGCCGGTCTGCAGGTTGCCTTCAGAGGCGGTGCCATCACCGGTATGTTGGTGGTGGGTCTCGGTCTGCTCGGTGTTGCCGGTTACTACATGATTCTGAAGCAAATGGGTTCAGCTGATCCCCTGCATGCACTGGTTGGTCTGGCCTTCGGTGGTTCACTGATTTCTATCTTTGCTCGACTCGGTGGCGGTATCTTCACCAAGGGTGCGGATGTCGGTGCTGACATCGTCGGTAAGGTCGAAGCCGGTATCCCGGAAGATGACCCCCGTAACCCGGCCGTTATCGCCGATAACG
>JAOULB010000289.1 GCA_029882235.1 Gammaproteobacteria bacterium
ACTAAACCGTCAAAACCAGTATGACAAACATACCTTTGAAGGTGAATTACTACCTGACTGGGAAGTCGAGCTTTATCATAATAATGTATTGATTGCTTACAAAGACAAACCTGACAATGGCCGATACCGTTTCGAAGACATCCCTTTATTGTTTGGTCATAACTATTTCAAACTGGTCTTTTATGGTCCTCATGGTGAAAGTCGTGAGGAAACACATACATTTAGTCTAACAGGGGCACTCGTCCGACCAGGAGAATATCACTATCAGGCAACTGTAACTGAGGATGAAGACGATGGTCAGCAGCGAAGTATGCTGGTACAGAATTTTGGTATTTCAAAATACCTGAGTGGTGAATTAAATTTTAGCTCAATACCAGTGACGGATGCCGTTTCGGGTGAAGAAGAAGATCACATTTATGTTGATTTTGCTCTGAATGGTTTCTGGCGTTCGCTGTTTTATCGTTTGAATTATGTTGACGACACTGATGGTGGTAATGTGAGTGAAATATCCTTACAAAATCGCATTGGCCGAACGAATCTCAGCGCATCGCTGGCGACGTTTAATAAATTCGAAAGTGATCGCTTTTCATCAGCTGACTATATGTTATCACGAGAAAAACTTCGAATAGATACATTAATCCCACCATGGTGGTTGCCACAAATGCCGATTGCATTTGAAGTTATCGAAGATGAATTTGAAAGTGGCAACGTGCGAAGAATTTATTCAAATAGAATTGCAGCGGTAAGTCGAGGCCTGGCCATTACCAATCATTTAACGCGCACTGTCTCTACCAGCAGTGAAACTGTCGAGATCGGCCAGTTACAGATCAGTACACATACTTCTCTATTCTCGCTCCGTACCGAATTTTATTATCAAACCAAACCAGTGTCTGACCTGACTTCAATTGGGTTTAATTTTTCCGGTAAGCATCTCCGGCCTTATCAGTTCAACATTGGTGTATCAAAATACCTCGAAGATGCAGAAGATGAATATCAATATACCCTTGGGCTGAATAAACAGTTTGGCAATTATGCCTTCCTGGCAAGTACTTCATATTCAACAACCGGGGAACGTTCTATCGATCTTTCATTCTCGATAAGTCTGGGTCGCGACCCACGTAAGAATGTCTGGCATGCTCAGGCGCAACCGCTAGCCAGTACCGGCAGTGCATCAATACTTGTATTTTTTGATAAAAATCAAAACGGTAAAAAAGATGCTGATGAAGAAGGCATTTCTAATCTTGGTTTTAAATTTAATGACTCATTGAATCTGAAACGCACCGATGATGACGGTGTTGTACTGATTACCGGATTGTCGGCACACACGCCTGTTGACATCAGTATTTCTATGGACACGCTCAAGGATCCCTTAATGGTACCTGCTCAAGCCGGCGTAAGAATTGTGCCGCGTAATGGTCATATTGAACAGATTGCTTTCCCCGTAATTCTAACCGGTGAAATTGATGGTACCGCTTATGTTCATCGAAATGGCAAAGATATTCCTGCCGGTGAAATCATAATCGAACTCTATGATATGAATAACAAACTGGTGCAGAAAACCAGTTCTGCCTATGATGGCTTTTATGTGTTAAGCAAAATCCCAGCTGGCCGATACCTGATCAAACTTTCATCAGAACAGGCAGAGCAACTGGGATTGCTGGAAACAGTCCCTCGTGAAATTGTCATCAACCCAGACGATCCTTTTGTCTCCAATCTTAACTTTATTGTATTTAAAGATCCAAAAGCAAAAAAATGAAGACTACAGGAATCGTTTATCTATGGGGCAGGTTGATAGTCACTAATATGCTCGCGCAGAAAGCTCTGTAAGCCAATACTATAATCTGCGTAACTCTGCATAAAGCCATCATTATGACCGCCACTGAGCGTTAAAAACTGCTTCGGCACCTTTGCGTGCTCGAATAATTTTTCGCCATGAGCAAAAGGAATCATCTCATCATCTTTGCTATGAATGACGAGTAAGGGCGAAGATAAATTTTTAACATGTTTACTATTGTTATACTTGAACCGGCTCAACCAGCGAATAGGTAAAAAGGGATAAAGATTTGCAGCCATATCCGGGATTGAAGTAAATGCCGATTCAAGGATGACTGCGCCAGGTTTCAGCTGAGTCGATAATTGCGACGCCATTGCTGCGCCTAATGAGCGGCCAAACACGACAATATGCTTCGGCGATACTTTTTTATCCTTGACCAGATATTCCCAGGCCGTGCGATTATCAAGATAAGTTCCTTTCTCTGAAGGCTCACCAGTGCTTTTACCATAACCTCGATAATCATAAATAAAAATACTTAAACCTAATTCATGAAATATTTTTATTGAATCAAGTCTGTCAGCAATATTACCCGCATTACCATGACTGAATAACACGGTTACCGGTGTTTTATGGTTTGGAATAAACCAGCCATGTATCCTTTCCCCATCTGGAGTAGACAGGTATACATCCTGATATTTAAGACCAAGTTTTTCTGGATTTGAGTAAACATGACGATCCGACTTGTCCGGAAAGAATATCAGACTAGCTTGTATAAAATAGACATAGAGATTAATAAAAAAATAAAATATTACGGCAAATATCCCAATTTTATATAGCAACGCATTTCTCCGAAAAAGAGCTGTTAATCATCATCAGTATTAAATATAGCATCCAGTTCCCCTCCCTGATCAATAATTTTTTGCAAGGCTATCTGGTTGTCATACTCTTGCTGTTTTGCAGCAATATATTCGTTTTTTGATAGTTCATAAAGCTGTTTCTTATATTTTTGCGTTTGATCAAACCAGTATTCTGCACGTTTTATAAATTGACTTTTTTCTGATTTTTCAACGGGTGTCAACATGGCCAGAATGGCAAGGTAATATCGCATCGCATTGCGCTCAATCACGCCATCCTCTCCATCAACATAGACGGGTTCATGTGTATCGCTATACCCCTTGATTGAAAACCCAATTTTTCCTCGTCCCAGGGTAGCCAAATAGACACTCGAACCAAGTCGACTCATAACACTGGTTGTATAGGCACTTCGAATATGTAAAATTGTCTTGGCTTTGTAGGCGATCGCACGGATATGAATTAGATAGTCACTTGTATTATATGGTCCATCTTTACTGGTCAGAAGAAGATCAACATATTTTCCATGAACTGTTTTATCAATAATCAAATACGCTAATTTTTCAGCATCTCCAGGGTGTTGATAAAATTTCCTACCGGCATAGATAATTAATCTAGATTGATGATCTCTGTTCTGGTTAAGACAGGTTTTTATATTAAGATTTAACAACATAAACTCACAGATGTTCGACTTGTCTGTAAATAGTTTTGTGATTTTTTTTACCGGATATTCAATTAAACTGTAGACATCTGCGGTAAGGCGGTCATCAATATAACTCGATTGAATTGCCAGATTATCTGCAATTTTATTTTTTATGCTGTTCTCATACTGGCTGATCAGCTGATCATGATAGCGTGTTTCTGCCGCCAGGGAATTTGCAGACAGAAGGAAAATCAGCTGGAAAAACAGAAAGGCTTTTCGGTACATATTGATA
>JAOULB010000290.1 GCA_029882235.1 Gammaproteobacteria bacterium
ACGCAAGAATATTCGTCGTGCCTTTGGACTGAGCAGCACCTGTGATTATAAACATGTCGCGATTGTTGATGATGTCATCACTACTGGACAGACTGTGGTCGAGCTAGCAAAACTGTTACGCAAAAATGGCGTGGAAAAGATCCAGGTGTGGAGTGTGGCGCGTGCGCTAAAGTGATAGACTGCAGCGGCTGATTTCAAACTTGTCCGGATCAGGCATGCGCAAGATTAACAAAACTTATGTGTATAAATCCCTGTTAGGCGTGACGGTCTATCTGGGTCTACTGGCTTTGTTTTTAATTCTGACCTTGTCAGCACAACTCTGCATTGGTTCGATTAAAGGTCTGAGCTTTAATGAAAGCGTGAATCGCTATATTTTCGATTACAGCATGATCGATAAAACTTTTCTTGGCGCTATGGTAAGTTTTTTTGCCCTGAATCGAATCTTTTATAAGTCCGCGGTAAAAATCACCTTAAAAGAAAAACTACCCGCCTATGGCTTTTTTGCACTGACGATATTACTACTGGTATTGACTTTTAGTGGAGTAATTAGTTTTAAGGCAGGATGAAGTTACAAATTAGAATTTGTATTTCATATCCAGGAACAGGCTTTCAACCTTGAATACATCGCTATCTTCGTTAGTGGGATCAAGACTAACTTGCTGATGTTGCCAGCCACCTTCAAGACCTAAACCATTTTTCCACTTATAAGATAATCGAGCCTGATAATCGACATAGGATTTATCAACCGAAGTCTCGCCATTATGGCGACCACTGATGCTTGCGGTTAGACCTGAGACCGGTAATTTGAACATCGCCGAGGCATAGATTTTAGGGCTGAGCAAATTATCGACATCGAAATTATAATCCGCCCCATCGTAGCGATTTTGCTCCGCTTCATTACGCTTATCATAGAAACGAAAATCCAGGCCAAGATCAAAATTAACTTTGTCTTTATTGAAAGGCACTGACAGTGTTGCGCTGTAGGGGCTTACAGAATTCTTTGCTGACAATAACTTGCTGCTATCTGAGGCAAGCGAAGATGGTACATAGAGCGGATTTTTTTCAAAACGGAATTTTACGGCGGGAGCCAATTCATCGCTGGTGTGATCCTGCGCCTGCACAGTCATCGCTGCACATGCCAGTGTCATTCCCACTGCAATGTTAAACCTTCGTCCCATATCGCCTGCCCTAAGTTGCAGAATTAAGCTTGTAGAATTGATCAATCAACTAAAAACAATGTGTCCTTACGCGAGAAACAAAGCCACACCGGATCACCATTATAAACTATTTCCGTGTAAATTCTGTTAAGACAAGATATTTTACAATCTATTTATTCACACTTTCTGTGCATGTATCACAGGTATTCAAACAGAATCGCCAGAAAAATCACCGCGCCGAGCCAGTTATTATGCAAAAAGGCTTTAAAACAGGCCGCCGGCTGACGTTCGCGGATCAAATATTGGTGATAAATCGCCAGTACCGCCGCTAATAACATACCAAAGTAATAAGAATAACCAAACTGTAACTGTTGACCGATCAACCACAGGCCAGCAAACATTAAAACCTGCAGGATGCCAATGATTAGTCGGTCACCATCACCAAACAGGATCGCCGTTGACTTAACCCCGATCTTCAAATCGTCTTCGCGATCGACCATGGCATACATGGTGTCATAAATAATGGGCCAGGTAATGGCGATGACATACAGCAACCAGGCGATGCGGGGTAATTCATTCGTCTGTGCGGCAAAGGCCATCGGCACTGCCCAGCCAAAGGCCATCCCCAGCACCACTTGTGGTAGATGGGTATAGCGCTTCATAAAGGGATAAACGATAGCTAACGCGGCACCACCGAAAGAAAGCAGGATAGTGAAGGTATTGAGTGTCAACACCAGTCCAAATGCGGTCAGACAAACCACCACAAATAAGATAATCGCTTCACGTGGGCTGACCTTGCCCGTTGCGATGGGTCTTTGGTCCGTGCGTGCTACATGCGGGTCAATGTTACGATCGGCAAAGTCGTTGATCACACAACCGGCCGCACGCATCAGGATCGTGCCGCTGACAAAAACGAATAATATATAGAGATCAGGTTTACCTTCACTGGCAATCCATAAAGCCCACAGAGTCGGCCATAGCAATAGAAAAATACCGATGGGTTTATTAAAACGCATCAATAACAAATATTGCTGTAGGCGATCTTTGATAAAAACAGCATTCATCGCTGGACTGGTCTCAGTGAATCGATTCAGGTTTTATTGTATCAAGCCAAAGTGGTAGAGACTAACCTGCTTTCGCAAGAATCTCCGGCAAAAAGATTTCATTCACCAGCAAAGGCTTGCTGTGTAAATAAAAGAGTGAACGCCTGCCCCAGATGCTGTCAGGCTTTTTATTCAATCGCGCCGTAGCGGTTTGATAGAGTCGCTGGCCCGGCTTCACTTCGGCCACCTCAACTTCACCACGGCGCATTGTCGGATCGGCAAACAACACTGCACCCAGTGGTCGAGTATTCAAATGCGCCAGATGCTTTTCTTTGCCGGTTAATGTGGCAGATGGGATCACGGTGCGGGCAAACACCCAGGGGATATCGCCACAATAAAGATAAACCTGCCGCACCAGTGCATATTGTTCACATTGACAGTCAAGGCTTTGCGCCTCATTCAACATCGGTCGTTGCCAACCCTGTGAGATCACTTCAACTCGAAACTGTTGATCGCAAGCTTTAAGGATTCGCGCTGTTAAGGAGGAGGCATCAAACAACCAGAAATCGATCTCGGGCTGGATATTCTGCCCAAACAACAAACGCTTCGCCCGCCAGATCGGTTCAAAGGCATGTTGGCCAAAACGATTTTGATAACTATGCGTAATCGAACTTTGTTGTCGTCTAGACCTCGGCATAGTGTTCTGTGGCACCTTTCCAGCGGTTAATGAGTGGCTCGACTAATGATGCATGCGACTTTAACAGGATATCGGCGCTCTGCAATACCTTTGGCATCATGGCCTGATCTCGTTCCAGATCGGCAATGCGTAATTGCAGCAGACCGGTCTGTCGTGTACCCAGCACTTCACCGGGGCCACGCAGCTCCAGATCCTTGCGCGCAATGACAAAACCATCATTACTCTCACGCATCACGGCCAAACGCTGACTCGCATTCTGTGACAACTTGCCCTGATACATCAGTACGCAGGCGCTCTCCTGACTGCCACGTCCAACGCGACCACGCAGTTGATGCAGTTGCGACAGACCCAGTCGTTCGGCATTTTCAATAATCATCAGGCTGGCATTGGGCACATCGACACCGACTTCGATCACCGTGGTCGCCACCAGCAGATCAATATCACCCGCCTTAAAATGTTTCATGGCCTGTTCTTTTTGTTCCGGTTTCATACGCCCATGCACCAGCCCAACACGCACATCACTAAGTGCATCGGCCAGTAATGTGGCGGTATCTTCCGCTGCCTGACATTGCAGGCTTTCTGATTCTTCGATCAAGGTACAGACCCAGTACACCTGGCGACCCTCACGGCAGGCATGTTCAACCCTTTGGACAATA
>JAOULB010000291.1 GCA_029882235.1 Gammaproteobacteria bacterium
TGGGTCAGGTTGGTGTTTTGTTCAAACTGATTGCGCGAAACTGGCTACCTGTAGCGCAAGCACAGGAAATAAGTTATTACAAAGCAATAAATCCTTTCAAAAAGTTTAAAGTTCTGACGCAGCTGATTTATTGGGATGAAAAATATTGGTACACAGAACACAAATTTATTAGCAATAATAAGCTATGTGCAGTGGCTCAAGTAAGAGGTGTGTTTGTGCATGGTAGAAAAGTGCTTCCCTTTTACGATGTTCTGGCAGTGACTGGCGAAAAAGTTGACGCCCCGGATAAACCAATAACAGTAGAAAAGTGGCAAGCACTCATTGAATCAAAAAAAGAAACCGTGGCGAGTCAGGATACTTGATGTTTTAAAAATACTCCGATGCACTTTTACCAATAAATCGTTAATTTTTGATGACTTGATATGATTGATAAAAGATTAATGCTGCTTGCACTGTCTTTCTTTTCTGTCGCCACAGATTCTATTGCGGATCATAACAATTATTCAGCATCTATTGGTGCTGGCTTTGGATTACCGTATGGAGTGATAGGTGCAAAAATTGATTATTCGCCAATCAAAAATCTATATCTAAGTTTAGGTATTGGGGTAGCTTCTTCTTCAACAAAATCAAATGCGTCAAAAAATTCGACTGAGTATGCCGCAGGTCTTCAGTATTATTTTCGAGCACAAGATAAAGTATGGAGGCCAAGAGTTTCTATTTTTTATGGTGTGGTTGAGTTTTTGGACGTGTACCGTGATGACGATGAAGTCCATGAACTATTTTATGGTAGTGCAATTGAGCTGGGATCAAGTATTCAGTTTGGATACAACAGACAACACGGTGTAGATGTTGGGGTAATCATTCCTCTAACTGATGGAGGCAAGGATGCAAGAGAAAAAGAGCTGATAGAACAGGGGTATAGTGAATGTTGTGGGGCAGATATTGGTGAGGTGTTTTACCACTTTGCAGTAGGTTATAGGCTAAATTTCTGATTAAGTTTATTTAAATCATATGTACTGGATTTATAAAACAGGTGATATCTTCATAGCCTTAACCTCGTTGAGTATTGGCATCGTGTTTCTGGTGTTTGAAGTTTTTCAGAACAATCCAGCTCCTTTTGGGGTTGTGATAACTGGAGTATCTAATGCCATCGTTGGATCTTTGTTTATAATAAAAGGGATGATGTGGGGTAAGGTTTGTTTGGTACGTAATCATAAGCATTATAAAAGAATAGATTATTCCGGTGTTGGTATAAGCGTATTAACATTTATAATAGCATCAAAGGTTTATCAAACTGGGGTGCTTAAATCGAGAGGGATATGGGTGTATCTTGGTGAAGAAAGATATTTGTTTGGTACGTTGTTGATGGCTGCTGGTTTGTATATGTTGTTTCACGCTATTGAGTGTGTATGGCACCGATAAAGGGTGCTCAAATACAACCACGTTTTACAGGTTAAAATTTTAAACATTTTAAAAATGTTTCTGGCTTATCTGATATATAATCTATTGAATGTCTTAATTTCTCAAAAGTAGTCGCTTATATCCATGTTTATCAGCGTCCTTGATCTGTTCAAAATCGGTATTGGTCCATCCAGTTCGCACACACTTGGGCCGATGGTGGCGGCGAATGATTTTATTAACCGCATAAAACAGCAGAATATTCCTGCTGATGTTTTAAAACACAGCACAATAGTCTGCACGCTTAAAGGGTCATTGGCCTTTACCGGTAAAGGTCACTCTACAGATCGGGCCGTGGCGCTGGGTTTACATGGTCATTTGCCGGCAGATCTGGCTGATAAGGACCTCAGCGGTTTACTGGAGAAAATATGGCAATCGGACTCTATATATATAGAGCCGCAAATAGCCGTTAGCTTTAACCCTGCCGAGCATATTGTTTTTGATAAAGGCGAGCCCCTGCCCGAACATCCCAATGGTTTGATTCTGCAGCTGCTGGATCAGGCGCATCAGCCCATACTAAGTGAAACCTATTTTTCAATTGGTGGTGGCTTTATCAATACGTTGGCAGAGATTCACCAACTGCAGGCGCCGTTAAAAATGGAATCGACGGAGTCATGTACCTATCCATTTGATTCAGCGAGTTCAATGCTGACCATGGCAGCGGACAAGTCATTATCGATTGCACAGATGAAACATTTTAATGAGCTTGATCATCTCGCTGAGAATGATCTTGTTAAAGGTATGGATCAAATCTGGGTGGCAATGCAGCACTGTATTGAAAAAGGCCTGACAGCAGAAGGTATTTTACCCGGTGGGCTTAATATTGGACGCCGCGCAAAAAAACTGCATCAGGATTTGCTTGCACACCCGGAACGCGCCAATCTTAATGACTGGTTATGCGCCTATGCCATGGCCGTAAATGAAGAAAATGCTGCAGGACATATGGTGGTTACCGCACCGACCAATGGTGCTGCCGGTGTGATCCCTGCGGTGCTGTATTATTTTGTTAAACATCAAAATGGAAATAAAGAACAGATTCGCGAATTTTTATTAACGGCTAGTGCCATTGGTGGATTAATAAAACATCGTAGTTCTATCTCAGGTGCCGAAGTAGGCTGTCAGGGTGAAGTGGGTTCCGCCGCGGCGATGGCCGCAGCAGGGTTATGTGCCGTACTTGGCGGTTCGCCAAAGCAGGTGGAAAACGCGGCCGAGATTGCACTGGAACATCATCTTGGTATGACATGCGATCCCGTCAATGGTCTGGTGCAGGTGCCTTGCATCGAGCGCAATGGCTTTGGTGCCATCAAAGCACATACTGCGGCATCACTGGCATTACGTGGCGATGGCAGTCACTTCATGCCGCTGGATAACTGCATCGCGGCGATGAAACAAACAGGATTGGAGATGTCACATAAATATAAAGAGACGGCGTTGGGTGGACTGGCGGTGAGTTTTACTGAGTGTTAATAGCGTTATCCTTCATCACATATGAACAAATATTAATCAACACTGGTTAAGATTTATACATCTCAAAATATTTCCCTTTAATATGCAAGGTATAAATTGCATAATATACACGGATGGCGATGGTCACTAATACCTTGCCAATTGTTATTTAAAAGGGGAGTAATAATGAAAAAGAATATTTTATTAGTAGCATTGTTAGTTGCTTCAACATATCTAACGGGTTGTGCATCTGTGCCAATGGGGACGCCTGAAGATGATGCGGCGAGAAAAAAATTCACACCACCATCAAGTGGAATGTCAGGTTTATACATCTACCGGAATTCAAATTTTGGAAGCGCATTAAAGAAATCGATTTATGTTGATGGAAATTTCATTGGTGAGAGTGCTCCAATGACTTATTTCTATAAAGAAGTAAAACCAGGTAAACATAAACTATCGACTGAATCAGAGTTTAGTGAAAATCATCTGAGCATATTCACTAAACCAAACCGAAATTATTTTTTCAGACAATATATAAAGTTTGGCGTATTTGTCGGTGGTGCGAATATTGAACCAAAAACCGAAGATGTCGGCAGGCAAGGTGTACTGGAATGTAAGCTTGCTA
>JAOULB010000292.1 GCA_029882235.1 Gammaproteobacteria bacterium
TTTGACAGATCAAGCACACCATTAATTAAATTCAGCAAGTGATGTGCTGCATGATTTATTTTATCCAGGTCCTTACCTAGTGATGCGTTGTCATCCTCCACTGCATCTTCTTTTAAGAGCTCACTATAACCAATCACTGTATTTAAAGGTGTTCTTAATTCATGACTCATATTTGCCAGAAACTGGCTCTTGACCATGTTCGCTTCCTTCTCACGCTCTACAGTATTTTCAAGGTTTCGTAGCAGTTTGGAAACATACAGTGGCAGCAGGATCATCCATACCAGAATTCCCACTCCTATTGTAATTTGCTCCTGCCAATAGGGTGTTGTAAATAATACATATATAAAACCAATCAGGCTCAAGGCCCAGCTTACATACATGTAATTTCGACCGAATCTTATACCATAGGCTATCGATATCCACAGGTAGCCTCCAAAGAACGGAGTTGCAGGTTCCCCAAATTTGGCCATCGAAAAAGTAATAACAAAAGCATCCGCAAAGATATTTATTGTTCTACGCAGTAATACTGGAATATCAATCAGCCAGAAACTGGCAAAGCTAATTACCGAAAACAGGAAAAAGCCAATGGCGACACTCAGCATCAAGCGTGCAGTTTCAGTATTATTGTTATACCCATACCAAAGCACATAAACCAATACCGAGGTAATCAGGAAAATACGAATTACATTTTGGGCTTTATCATCATCCTTGAATAAAGAAGATTTAATATCCATTGCATTTTTTATAGTTTATTTTTCAAGCAATGCTGAAATTTTATTTAATAGACGGTCCATATCGACAGGCTTGGTATCATAATCATCACAACCGGCCTGCATGGCTTTATCGGCATCATCTTTCATTGCGTGTGCTGACAGACCAACAACAGGAATAGCTTTTGTTTTATCATCCTCTTTTAATTTTCGCGTCGCTTCCCAACCATCCATAACCGGCAAACTCATATCCATTAATACGATATCAGGATGTTCATTATTGGCCTGATCAATGGCCTCCTGGCCATCGCCGGCAGTGACCACATCAAAATCCAGACGAGTCAGACGCCGCACCAGCATCTCACGATTCATTTCATTGTCTTCAACCAGTAATATTTTTGCCATTACCCACCCCGTGCTTCATTTACAAAAGCCCAGTAATACTCAGCGAATTCGATTTCTATTCACTCCTAATGAATAGTAAGTCGGACAACGGGGACTTTTCTGCAGATATTTTTGCGCTGGGCATCGCCTGATCAGGAAAAGATCAGAGCTGGAACTATGGCGTATATTATTGAATTATATGAAAAAGATTCTGTAAGCTCGTCTGAGTGCTGCAGAAATCCTGATATTAATAGGTCTTCAGATCGAGTCCCATAACCAGGGCGTCTTCACGATCGTTTTTACCGGGATAATAGTCCTTACGAATACCGACTTCGCTAAAGCCTACGCTTTGGTAGAGGTAGATGGCCGCATCATTCGATGGTCGAACTTCTAATAATATTGTTTTAACCTTACGCTGCCGTGCCAGACTCAATAGATGCAGCAACATCTGCCGTCCAAGCCCACGTTTTTGATCGACTTCTCGCACAACGATGGTGAGTATATGCGCCTCTGCGGCAGCAACTGACATAACGCCATAAGAAACAATCTCGTCTCCATCTTCAAGCACCCAGCAACAGTAACCGACGCGTAGACAGTCCAGAAAAATACCGCGAGTCCATGGAAATTCGTACACCGCCGTTTCGATCGCCATGACATCATCGACATCATCATCCGTCATTGGGCGTAGATTGATCCCTGGTTCAAGTACTGCACTCATTGAATGATTATAGTTTTCCCTGATTGAAATATCGAAAAGATTTTATCTGCAATCGGCAAACTGTGACCTGGCTTTAGCTTTTAGTAGAAAGAAACTTCCTGGCCACTAATAAATCCTGCCAGGCCTTTGCCTTTTCAGCTGGGGAGCGTAATAAATAGGCAGGATGATATGTCACCAGTAAAGGAGTATTAGTGCTGGTGTAGTTATGAAATTCACCACGCAGTTTGGCGAGGCTGGTATTGGTATCTAATAAGCGATGCGCAGCAATTCTTCCCAATGCCATAATCAGTTTTGGCTGTATGAGTTCAATCTGATTTTTCAGGAAGCCACTGCACAGTGCCGCCTCTTCAGGTTTCGGATCACGATTATCCGGTGGACGACATTTGAGAATATTGGCGATATAAACATCATTACGCGATAACTGGATCGCTTTAAGCATTTCATTCAGCAATTGTCCGGCACGTCCCACAAAGGGTTCACCCTGACGATCTTCATCTGCGCCAGGGGCCTCACCAATAATCAATAAATCAGCATTGGGGTTACCCACGCCAAACACGGTTTGAGTACGAGATTGATGCAACTCACATTGCGTACATTGAGTAACGGCTTGTTGCAGGCTGGCCCAATCCAGTGGTGCTTCAGCTTGAATCGCAGTTGGCTCAGTTGAGACTTCGATTTGCACAGGTACAACTCGATCCTGGCGTTGCTCCCAGACATCGATCCCCATAGCCTGTAGATATTCACGGTGATTTGAATGACTCAAACCAGTGCTCACTATAAATCGCCCGTCTGCGGATTTGAGCGTTCTCCGGGAACCATCATCTTGTTCAATGCATTGACATAGGCCTTGGCCGAGGCAATAACGATATCGGTGTCGGCACCCTGGCCGTTGGCAATACGACCACCCTTCTCCAGTCTTACCGTCACCTCACCCTGCGAATCGGTACCACTGGTGATATTGTTAACCGAATACAGCTGCAGTTCGCACTGACTCTTGATTTCAGACTCAATCGCACGAAAGGCGGCATCAACTGGACCACTGCCAATAGCTGAAACTTTTTTCTCGTCGCCATTAATCCAGAGAGTTAAATTGGCATTGGGTTTTTCACCAGTTTCAGAACAGACCTTTAAGGCGATCAATCGTACCCATTCATTCGCCGCTTCCAGACTGGACTCGGTCACCAGAGCCTGCAGATCATCGTCATAAATTTCGTGTTTCTTGTCGGCCAGATCTTTAAAGCGTGCAAAGGCATCATTCAATTCTTCATCAGAGCCAAATTCAACACCCAACTCCTGCAGACGTGTCTTGAAGGCATTTCGGCCAGAGTGTTTGCCCAGCACCATACGATTGGCACTCCAACCGACATCCTGAGCGCGCATAATTTCGTAGGTCTCACGGTTCTTCAGCACCCCATCCTGATGAATGCCGGACTCATGCGCAAAGGCATTGGCACCAACGATGGCCTTGTTGGGCTGCACGGCAAAGCCGGTAATGCCCGAGACAAGGCGCGAGTTAGGTACGATCTGGCTGGCGTCCAGATGGTCAACATTGCAGTCGAAGATGTCTTTGCGTGTCTTCACCGCCATGACGATTTCTTCCAGGGCCGCATTCCCCGCTCGTTCACCCAGACCATTGATGGTGCACTCCACCTGTCGCGCGCCATTCATCACCGCTGAGAGTGAGTTCGCCACTGCCAGACCCAGATCATTATG
>JAOULB010000015.1 GCA_029882235.1 Gammaproteobacteria bacterium
CAGACTGGGCAGGTGCCTGCAAGAGAAACAAATGAATCTGCTTGCCATTGATGCTTCAACCGAGGGTTGTTCTGTCGCTTTATCGATCAATGGCGATATGCTCACTCGTTATATCGTGACACCTCGAGGTCATTCGCAACGATTGCTAGGCATGGTCGATGAAGTTCTGACTGAAGCAGGAATGAAGCTGAAAAACCTGGATGGTCTGGTATTTGACCGCGGCCCAGGATCTTTTACCGGGGTTCGGATCAGCACCAGTGTCTGTCAGGGACTGGCCTTTGGAGCTGAATTGCCGGTTGTGGCGATCTCAAGTCTAGCAGCATTGGCGCAGGGTGCACTACGGGTACACCATGCAAACAAGGTGCTGGCGGCAATCGATGCGCGGATGGGCGAGATTTACGCGGGTTGGTATAAGGAACAAGCAGGGATTATGCGGCCCGTTCAGGAAGAATGGCTTGGTAAAGCCGAACATCTGCCACCGAATGACACCGACTGGTTTGGTGCGGGCACAGGGTGGGGAACATATTATGATCAGCTGAATCAGCACCTGGCCGATCCTGCATCAAGCCATAATCAAGAAGCATTACCACATGCAGAGGATTTAATTACATTGGCAATACCTGAATTTGAATCAGGTAAAGTGCTCAATCCTGAGCAGGCCTTGCCGGTATATTTACGCAATCAGGTCACACATGGTGGTTCTGGGTTATAATGTGGCAAATATAGAAAAATAATTTTATCTGGAGGAAAGAAGTGAAATTTAGCTGGGCGTTAATTTTTATTTTTGTTTCGACTTCATTTTCGGGAATGAGTGTAGCGGCACCTGCTGCAAATGAAGAGCTAAAATCGATAGAAGAATCAATCTATATTAAGCGCCGTAAGCTGTCCATGAGTCAGTTATACAAAAGTGTCCTGCTCGCTTTTGAAAACAATGGCTACTTCGTCACTTTTGAGCCCAATATCGGCAAAGCGATGCGACCCTATGCACAGCGCTGGGGCAAAGACTATAACAAAAATAATGTTGAAGAAATTCGCAGCATGGTTCTCAGTAACCCCTGGCATGCAAATAAGATTGCAAATGCCGATCCCTATTTGTTAGCGATGTTTCCAATTACCGTAACCTTGATCCAGAAAGGTAACTTCACCACGATACTGTTTGTTCGCCCCAGCAAAGTGGCAGAGGCAAGTCGAGGCCTGGCGGCAGCGAAAGAGCTGGAAAATGACATTATTCGCATCTTTGAACACATCATCTAAACCGGTTTTATACTGATTTATACAGATCTATAACCACTCAATAAATATGGCAATAGACAACCAACGCACATTGATTGTGTGAGGTATTTTGCAGATTTATTACCGGATTAGACACACTTCACAACTCCAGTATTAAATCAGCATTTTTTGTAGGTGTCGCCGCTATAGTGATTACAGACACTGAAATCTGGAGTTTACGATGTTGACAACTCTTCGAAACCATAGCAATAAGCAACCATCGAATGATAATAATCAGAATTCGAATAAAGATATTGCCGTTCCCAATACCTTTGTTGTTTATCGACCGGGTTTAATCAAGGATCTAAAAGTTCAGAACCGATATATTCTTATGGGTATTAAACTGGTTCTGGAAAAAATAACAAGTGGCGATCTTGGTCTGATTCGTGAACTCCTGGTTAGAGTTCAACGTATGATTATGTCTCAGTTTATGAAAGAGCAGAATTTGCTTTATCTCTATGTTAAGACAGCAACAAAGAATAATCCGGCCAAGCAGAGTCTAATTAAAACAGTAAAACGTGAAATGTCCTGTGTCGACTCGACGCTGTTCATGTTCTTTAACACCTATCTCAATACAAGGCTGACACACAAACATCTGCCTGCAATGCGACGTGAGCTTTATGTGATCGGAAAAACCCTGCTGTGGAGTTTTGGTCGCAAGGAAAAAGAACTCTACTCCATGTATACAGCACCACAGTTGGCATAATTTACGGTAAGTTTAGTTTTTCAGAGACTCAGTCAGCTTATAAATGGCAATTGCACATGCTGTGGCGACATTCATGGATGAATTCTGTCCCATCATTGGAATGTGTACAGCAAAATCTGATTCCTTAAGAATTTCATCAGGTACACCATAATTTTCAGATCCAGGAATCAGACAAATTTTTTCAGTCCCTTCAAGATCAAATTCATTGATATCAATACTATTGGAAGTAATCTCCAGACTGACGATAGTATATCCCTTAGATCTTAGATCTTGAATTACATCTAGTGGTGCTTCGTGGTATGACCAGGGCACAGCACTTTCTGTTGCGCGCGAGGTTTTACGGATTTTAGAGTTTGGTGGTGTAAGAGAAGAACCTGTTAAGAATATTTTTTCAATACCCAGGGCATCGGCAATTCGAAACAGGCTACCGATATTCATAGGGGATTCAAAGTTGTGTACAAGGACACAAACAGGGAATTGTGTATTCGAGTTGCTATGATGCTGGTGATTGAGCTGAATGTCTTTCATATGAACCAAAACTTTATCATGCCTGAATAAGCTCTGCTATTTTGATTCGTTACTGGCAGACAAAAAAAAGCCTCGATATGTATCGAGGCTTTTTACCTTCAGTTTACCGAGAACGTTATGCTTTCTTCCTTTTAGCAAAACTAATACCCGCTAAACCAAGACCCAGTAACAGCAGTGATGTTGGTTCTGGAACGTCTACAGCGCCAACATTAAACTGAATACCATCAGCCAATAATGCTTCATTAAACGAATATGGACCAACGCTTGAGAAGCTATATGAACCTTCATTAAACCATGAGTAATTCAGGTTTGTGAGGATCGAGCCACTTAAACTGATTGTATCGCCAACAGATACATCAAATGGATTTGTGTGGCTACGGAAACCGAGTTCATAGTCAGCGTTGTCGCCATTAACCCATACATCTTGGAGAGCATAGCTGCCAGCATTGATGTTTAAGTCCGCAGATCCACCAATAATTCCATGTTGACCAAAAAAGTTGGGGGCACCATTGTAGGCATTGGCTTCATTAAGGTCATTTAACCAGAAACCATTGTTCAGATGACCGCCTGTACTTATTACATCTGAGCCACTGAAAGTGAATTCTGCCTGTCCACCATTATCGGTTACATTTATGATAATAAGTGCGTACGTGTTCGATGAAAATGTGGATGCGCAAATAAATACTACAGCGAGTACTTTGTTTTTGAATATATTCAAAGCGTTCATAATTACTCCAAAGTGGTTAAAAATAATACACATAAATAATAGAGCAATTATAATGCCATCTTTTTAAGATACTGATATATTTAGAATTATTTCCTTAGCTGTATAAAAAATGTACAAATATGTAAGAAAAATCGACGGTTTAATTAGAATCAGTGTAAAAATTCCTGACAATATCGGCACTGCCAGCAAAATTAAGGTGAGTCGCTCTGATAATGCAAAGTCAGTTGGGGTTACGGACTGAAAACAACGAGGGTAAAGTGAATCTATAGGATATCTATATCTAACTGAGCAGGTTTATGAGTATTTGCTCGTAAATATGGGACAAGCTGTCAAGATCATCCACACCGACACACTCATCGACTTTATGGATGGTTGCGTTGAGTGGCCCAAGCTCGACCACCTGTGAGCCAGTAGGGGCAATAAAGCGGCCATCGGATGTGCCGCCACTGGTGGAGAGTTCTGTTTCATAGCCACACACGGTTTTGATTGCGGCTTTCATGGCATCAACGAGCTCACCTTTGGGGGTGAGGAAAGGCTGACCGGACAGGGCCCAGTTGATGCTGTAGTTAATATTGTGTTTTTTGAGAATAGCTTCGGTTCTTTCTCGTAGCTGTTCATCAGTGACTTCGGTTGAGAAACGGAAGTTAAACACCACTTCAAGATCGCCAGGGATGACGTTCGTTGCTCCAGTACCTGCATTGATATTGCTGATCTGAAAAGTGGTTTGCGGGAAAAACTCATTACCTTCGTCCCAGACCTCATTGGTGAGTTCAGCCATGGCAGGCGCAAAACGATGCACCGGATTATCGGCCAGGTGTGGGTAAGCAACATGACCCTGCTGGCCATGAACCGTTAAAGTACACCCCAGCGAACCACGACGACCGTTCTTGATGACATCGCCGACTTTGGCTGTACTGGTGGGTTCACCCACCAGACACATATCGATTTTTTCACCACGCGCTTGGAGGTGTTCGACAACTTTAACGGTACCGTCTTTGGCTGGGCCTTCTTCATCACTGGTGATCAAAAAAGCAATGCTGCCTTTGTGATCCGGATACTGTTTAATAAAACGTTCGCAGGCCGTGACCATTGCTGCGAGCGAGCCTTTCATATCCGCTGCACCACGACCATAGAGTTTGCCGTCTTTGACAGTAGGCTCGAAAGGAGGGCATTGCCAGTTCGATTCAGGTCCTGTTGGAACAACATCGGTATGCCCAGCAAAGGCAAACACGTGGCCGTCGGTTCCTTTGCGAGCCCAGAAGTTACTGACCTCACCAAATTTTAATTCTTCGATATTAAATCCAATAGCCTTGAGTCGCTCACACATGAGTGCCTGACAACCGGCATCCTCTGGCGTGACTGACTGGCGACCGATTAAGTCTTTGGCGAGATCGAGTGTGTCTGACATGGGATCAGTTTAATGCCTTTTTATAGTCGCTATCGTTAAAACCAACCAGCGTTGTTTTGCCTTTGGTGATCACTGGACGTTTGATCAACGTGGGATTGGCTAACATCAAAGTAATCGCCTTATTCGCATCAAGACTTGTTTTGTCTGTATCGGCAAGCTGCCGCCAGGTCGTGCTGCGTTTATTCAGCAGCACTTCCCAGTCGACGTTTTTTAACCAGCCCTGCAGATCGTTTTTCGTGATGCCATCCTTGCGCAGATCATGAAACTGATAAGTGACCTTGTTTTTGTCCAGCCACTTCAATGCTTTCTTGACCGTGTCACAGTTTTTGATGCCGTAGACTGTTGTCATGGTTTTTAGATATCGCGTAACAACTCATTAATGCCGACTTTACTGCGTGTCTTTTCATCCACCTTCTTCACGATCACCGCACAGTAGAGGCTATAGCTTCCATCTTTTGACGGCAGGTTACCGGATACAACAACCGAACCAGCCGGGATGCGGCCATAACTGACTTCGCCCGTTTCGCGATCGAAAATCTTGGTTGATTGACCGATATAAACGCCCATTGAAATTACTGCGCCTTCTTCAACAATCACGCCTTCGACAACTTCTGAGCGTGCGCCGATAAAGCAGTTATCTTCAATAATGGTTGGCGCCGCTTGTAGTGGTTCGAGCACACCACCGATGCCAACACCACCAGACAGATGCACATTCTTACCAATCTGTGCACAGGAGCCGACGGTGGCCCAGGTATCGACCATGGTGCCTGAATCGACATAGGCACCGATGTTAACGTAGGAAGGCATCAGCACTACGCCAGAGGCAATATGGGCACCTTTGCGGACACTGGCCGGAGGCACAACACGCACGCCAGAGGCGCGAAAATCGCGCGAGTTGTAATCGGCGTATTTTGAAGGCACCTTGTCAAAGTAGTTGGTAAAACCACCTTTCATAAATTCATTGTCTTCCAGACGGAAACCGAGCAACACGGCTTTTTTCAACCATTCATTCACGACCCAGTCGCCACCTTTTTTCTCAGCAACACGAGCTTCACCTTTGTCGAGCATATTCATGGCTTCATCGACGGCTTCCTTCACCAGGGTATCGGCACTACGCGGCGTTATTTCGGCGCGGTTTTCAAAGGCATCTTCAATAATCTGTTTAATATCACTCATTTACAAACTCCAAAAATATAGGGTATTTCGTGTCGCTATCAGGATGCGGCATTGTATAACCGGGGGGAGGGCTTTGCCAGTTTATAGCGACTCGACAAAGGTTTTGATGCGTGTGGCCGCATCGATACATTCCTCTAGTGGCGCGACCAGCGCCATGCGAATGCGGTGCTGGCCGGGATTAAGACCATGCGCATCACGTGACAAATAGCTACCAGGCAGAACGGTGACGTTTTGCTGGGCAAATAATTGCTGTGCAAATTCAGTCTCATTAATGGGCGTTTGTGGCCAGAGGTAAAACCCAGCCTCGGGTTTTTCGACCTCAAGTACGGATGAGAGTATCGGCAGGACAGCATCAAACTTTTCTTTATACAGCTGACGATTTTCGATGACATGTTGTTCATCGGACCAGGCGGCAATACTCACTTGTTGATGATGTCCGGGCATGGCACAGCCATGATAGGTACGATAATGTAAAAATGATTTGATGATTGCAGCATCACCGGCAACAAAACCCGATCGTAGGCCAGGTAAATTTGATCGTTTTGACAGACTATGAAAAACAACACAGCGTGAATAATCCGTCTGCCCCATTTGCGCGGCCGCCTGGAGCAGGCCTGCAGGTGGATTAGCCTCATCAAAATAGAGCTCTGAATAACATTCATCTGATGCGATGATAAAGTCATGCTGATTTGCCAGCTGAATGAGTTTTTGCAGTTGTGCGATGTTAGCCACTGCACCCGTGGGATTACCGGGCGAGCATAAATAAATAAGCTGGCAACGTTGCCAGACATCAGCAGGCACAGAATCAAAATCAGGCAGGAAACCCTGTTCGGCTGTGGTATTCATAAACCAGGGTTGTGCACCGGCAAGATAGGCGGCACCTTCATAGATCTGATAAAAAGGATTCGGCATTAACACCAGAGGATTGCTTGAACGATCAATTACGGCCTGAGCAAAGGCAAACAGCGCTTCGCGCGTGCCATTCACTGGAATGACATTGCTGTCTTTGTCCATGCTATCCGCAGGTAAATTAAAACGTTGTATCAACCAATCCGCAATACTTTGCCGTAATTCATCACTGCCTCGAGTTAGCGGGTAGCTGGAGATCCCACTTGATGACTGCTCAATAATATTGCTGACAAAGTCAGGTGCAGCATGTTTGGGTTCACCGATCGAAAGTGGAATATGGTTTAACTCACTGGGTGGTGTGATCCCATTTTTTAAAGTGGCCAGTTTCTCAAAGGGATAGGGCTGTAGCTTTTGTAGATCAGGATTCATTGATTTATTAACAGTCGTGCAGTTATGCTTAAGTGATAAAACGGGCTGCTAGTATAAGTCATGCCGACATCATCAGCCAGACACATATTGGAATCTCTCTTATGATTATTACTAAACTCTTACATGCCAGTTTGCTGGTGAAGGATACCGATACCGCGCTGCAGTTTTATCAGGGAATACTGGGGCTTGAACTGGATAGTGGGCGTCCAGATCTGGGTTATCCTGGTGCATGGCTGAATATTGGCGAGCAACAAATTCATTTGCTGGAGCTACCCAACCCCGATCCTTTAACTGGCCGACCTGATCATGGTGGACGTGATCGCCATGTTGCTTTTCAGCTTGATTCTATTGATGAGTTAAAGCAACGCCTTGACGAACAGGGGCTGAGTTATACGTTGAGTAAGTCTGGCAGGAAGGCACTGTTTTGCCGTGATCCAGATGCCAACGCGCTTGAGTTTGTAGAAGGCTAAGTCTTACCCAGCTTAATTATTCGCCTCATTTTATTCATCAAGGAACTCAGTAATGGTGTCGTGCAGGCAATTATAGATATCCATATCTTTGAGTGGCTTGTCATCTTCACCTGTAATAAAAAACAAATCCTCTGCACGCTCCCCAAAGGTCGAAATCTTTGCGCTATGTAAGCGCACATTACACTGATTCAAGGATGTGCCGATCAGAGAAAGCATTCCGGGTCGGTCAAAGGCAGTAACCTGCATCACTGTTCTGGCCTTATTGGGATCGGCCCAGAATTCAACTTCGGTTGGGAATGTAAAATGTTTTTGTTTGCGATTAATGTGGCGAACCACCTGTGTAGTTTGTTTTTTGTTTTCCAGATGCGCCTGGATGTTCTCAGCCAGGATTTCAAGTTGATAAGGGTCTTTAATCGCTTTGCCTTTCTGATCAAGCACAAGATAGGTGTTTAAGGAATAACCATCTTTTGAATTCATAATGCGAGCTTCAACAACGTTGAGTGCCATTTGATCGATGACGGCGGTTGACATGGCAAATAGATCATCGTGGATGAGTGAATAAATAAATATTTCTGTGCCGCCCCTGTATTCTGATTCTCTAACCAGCACAAGCGGAGGGTTCGCTTTTTCATTCAATAATGACTGGGTATGCCAACAAATCTCATCCACGGTATAACGAAGAAAATACTCATCATCCCATCGTGCCCATAGAGCCTGTACTTCCTCTAAACTGTAATCTTCATTATTTAACCAGTGTTTTGCCTGCTTTTTAATATCCTGAATAAAGTCTGTTTGCATAAGTGGGTTATCAAGACCGCGGGACAAGGCATGTTCAGTTGTGGTGTACAGTTTCTTTAATAAGGCATCTTTCCATGTGTTCCAGACATCCGGGCTGGTTGCGCGTATGTCAGCCACAGTAAGAAGATAGATGTAATTAAGGTGATTAATGTCACCAACTTCATTGGCAAAGCGATGCACAACACCGGGATCGCTAATATCTTTACGTTGAGCGGTTGAGGACATGATGAGGTGATTTTCAATTAGCCAGCAGACTACGTCCGTATCATATTTGCTAAAGTCATGTTGTTTACAAAACTCGGCGGCATCAATAGCACCGAGGGTTGAATGATCACCGCCACGACCCTTGGCGATATCATGAAATAGTGCTGCGACGACCAGTAACTCCTGTTTCGGAATACGCTGAATTAATTCGCTACACAGGGGAAATTCGTCTGCAAATTCCGGTACGGTAAAACGACGTAAATTTCGGATGACAAACAGAGTATGTTCATCGACCGTGTAGACATGAAACAGGTCATGTTGCATCTGGCCGACAATGGTTTCAAATACAGGTAAATAGGCCGCGAGTATGCCATAACGGTTCATGCGTCTTAGCTCATGCGTGACGCCTGTTGGTTGACGTAGTATTTCCATGAACAGGCTTTTGCAACGTAAGTCATTTCGAAATTCTTTGCCGATGAGATGGCGGTGGTCACGAATACTGCGAATTGTATTTGCGCGCACACCTTTTATTTCAGCGTTTTGTTGCAGAATGAGAAAGAGTTCAAGTAGCGCAAAAGGATAATGCTTAAAGGTATTGTTGTCTCTAACTTCAAGAAAACCTTTGCGGGTCTGAAAGCGCCTGTTGATAATTTCTGGCTCACTGGTTTCGTCAGAGAACAGGATTTCTTCCTGAAAGAGCTGCAATAACATTTCATTCAGTCGACTCAGCTCCATGACGGTTCGATAGTACAGTTTCATGAAATGTTCGACGGCAAGCCGATGGTCTTTATCCTGATAGCCAAACTTCTCTGCCAGTGTGCGCTGGTAATCAAACAACAGACGGTCTTCACGTCGACTGCTAAGCAGATGTAAACCATAACGCACTTTCCATAAGAACGACTGGCCTTCAATAAGTGTCTGGTATTCCTGTTCAGTGAGAAAATGATGTTCAACCAGATCATGCAAAGTGTTGGCATCAAAATGTCGCTTGGCCACCCAGCCAATCATCTGGATGTCGCGCAGTCCACCGGGACCTTCTTTTATATTGGGTTCAAGGTTGTTGGCGGTGTCGTTAAATTTTTCATGTCGAGCCAGTTGTTCGGCCCACTTGGCTTCAAAGAAGTTTTTACTCGGCCAGACCTGCTCAGGTGAACAACGTTGGCGTTGTTCCTGAAACAGAGATTCTTTACCGACCAGCAGACGTGCTTCCTGAATATTTGTGGCGACGGTAATATCATTCTCAGCTTCAGTGACACATTCATCCAATGTGCGAACACTGTGTCCGACTTCGAGACCGATATCCCAGAGAAACCGTAAAAATTCTTCCAGTTGCTGATCATAGTCTGAAGTTGATTTTTCAAGAAGGATCATCAGATCAATATCAGATTTTGGATGCAGCTCGCCACGGCCATAACCACCCACTGCCAGCAAAGCAATATCATGATTGTCTTCAGGAATGAACAGGAACCATGCTCGCTTTAGAATTTCATCCATGAAATTTGCACGCGCCTGGACAAGATCATTGACGGATATGTTGTCCCAGAAGCGGGCATCAAGAAAGTCGGCGTGTTCTTTAATCGTTTTCTTAAAATGAGGGAGTGGAGGAGAGCCCGTATCAAGGCTATTGTCAAAACTGTCTGCGTCGAATTGTAATGTCGCCTGAACTGCAGAATCGATTATCAAAACTCTTCCTCAGGCCTTTTTGTTAATACTTCATAACCACGGTCTGTAACCAGAATAGTATGTTCCCATTGTGCTGACAGGGATCGATCTTTGGTCACAACCGTCCAGCCATCTTTCATTAATTTAACATTGCGTTTGCCAGCGTTGATCATGGGCTCAATGGTAAAGATCATGCCGGGCTCAATTTCGATGCCGGTACCCGCTGAGCCGTAGTGCAAGATTTGTGGTTCTTCGTGAAATTTCAGACCAATACCATGACCACAATATTCACGCACGACAGAATAGTCATTTGCTTCGGCATAGGTTTGAATGGCGTGGCCAATGTCTCCCAGATGCGCACCGGGTTTGACCATCTCGATGCCCTTAAGCATGCATTCATAGGCGACACGACTTAAGCGCTGAGCTTTGATTGACGGCTCGCCAACAAAAAACATTTTACTGGTGTCACCATGGTAGTCATCTTTGATGACGGTAATGTCGATATTGATGATATCGCCGTCCTTAATTCGTTTTTCATTGGGAATGCCATGGCAGATGACATGGTTCACAGAGGTGCAGATTGATTTTGGAAAGCCATGGTAATTCAGCGGGGCAGGGATCGCCTGTTGTTCATTAACGATATAGTCATGGCAAATGCGGTCCAGCTCAGCGGTGGTCACTCCCGCTTTGACGTGGGGCTCGATCATCTCCAGCACATCAGCGGCCAGACGTCCCACAACGCGCATTTTCTCAATTTCTTCTGGGGTCTTAATTGTAATGGTCATTAATTCTTCTACTCAATTCATCTTGGTGGGCCGGGCCCGAAATCAACAGTTCCTGCGTAATTTATGGTTAATAACCCCAGATTTGGCTGGATTTATTGTCGTCCACAGTTGTTTATGGTATAAAGCGCGCGCTAATTTAGCAAACGAAACCCCCGCGTTAGCGGGATAATCCACACATACACCGACACGTATATCCGGGTGCCTTCAAGGGTTGATATATGGGGTGTATGGAGGCCTAACCCAGGAGTATACAAAATGACAGAAGTAAGCATGCGCCAGATGCTAGAGGCTGGCGTGCACTTTGGCCACCAGACCCGATTCTGGAACCCGAAAATGCGTCCCTTTATCTTTGGTGATCGCAACAAGATTCACATCATCAATCTGGAAAAGACCCTTCCGCTATATAAAGATGCGGTCAATTTCATCAGCAGCATGGCGGCCAATCGTGGCACGGTCCTGTTTGTTGGCACCAAGCGTGCGGCACAGCAGGTTGTGCGTGAAGAAGCAGAACGCTGTGGTATGCCATACGTCAACCATCGTTGGCTGGGTGGTATGCTGACTAACTACAAGACTGTGAAGCAGTCGATTAAACGACTCAAAGATCTGGAAAAAATGGGTGAAGACGGCACATTTGATCGTCTAACCAAAAAAGAAGTCCTGACCCTGACTCGCGAACTGGAAAAACTGGAACGTAGTCTTGGCGGAATCAAGAACATGAACGGTGTTCCTGATGCGATTTTTGTCGTTGATGTTGGTCATGAAAAAAATGCAGTACAGGAAGCCGTTAAGCTGGATATCCCTGTTGTCGGTATTGTTGATACCAATAATAGCCCAGATCACATCGATTACCTGATCCCAGGTAATGACGATGCCATTCGTGCAATCAAACTCTACACCCAGGGTATTGCTGATGCCATCCTGACAGGCAAATCATCTATTCCACAGTCTGCGGGTAAGGGTGATGACTTTATTGAACTTGATGATACGGGTTCAGTGAAAAGCAAGAAAAAAACCAGCAAAAAAGTAACGACCCGGAAAACGGCGGTTAAGAAGGAAGCTTCTGACTCTGATACAGATGAAAGCGCGGCCAAGAAAAAGACAGCCAAGAAAAAGACGGCGGCTAAAAAACCTGCAGCGAAAAAGAAAACTGCGGCCAAGAAGACAGCAGCAAAGAAAGATTAATTTAAGTTTTGCATGTTGTAAGCCGTTTTTCTAGTTGTTGAGGGAGGGGGCCATTGCCCCCTTTTTCGAATAAAGTACAGAAGAGTTCAAATTAATTTTTAAGAGGAAAGTAACATGGCAATCACAGCAGCATTAGTTAAAGAACTGCGTGAACGCACTGGTGCAGGCATGATGGAATGCAAAAAGGCACTGGTAGAAACTGACGGTGATATTGATGTGGCAATTGAGCAAATGCGTAAAGCAGGTCTTGCCAAAGCAGACAAGAAAGCGGGTCGTACCGCGGCAGAAGGTCTGGTTGCAATTAAATCAAGCGATGATGGCAAGATGGCCGCGATTGTTGAAGTTAACAGTGAAACCGACTTTGTCTCTAAAGGTGATGATTTTGTTGCCTTCGTGAATGATATTGCTGCGCGCGTATTAGCAGATAAACCTGCCGATATCGATGCCTTGCTTGCACTGCCACTGAAAGATGGTGGCATCAGTGTTGAGGAATCGCGTAAAGAGCTTATCGCCAAGTTAGGTGAAAATATGAGTGTGCGCCGTTTTCAAATTGTTGAAGCGAGTGGCAGCGTTGGTGCCTACATGCACGGTTCTCGTATTGGCGTACTGGTTGGTCTTGAAGGTGGCGATGAAGCCATGGGTAAAGACATAGCGATGCACATTGCGGCAAGTCGCCCTGTTTGTGTTTCTGAAGATCAGGTTGACCCTGTGCTAATTGAAAAAGAAAAGGAAATCTTTTCTGCCCAGGCGGCTGAAAGTGGCAAGCCAGCTGACATCATTGAAAAAATGGTCGGTGGCCGCATTAAGAAATTCTTAAAAGAAGTCACATTGCTTGGACAGCCTTTTGTTAAAGATCCCGATCAAACTATTGAAAAACTTTTAAAATCTGCAAATGCAACTGTGTCAGGTTTTGTTCGTTTTGAAGTTGGTGAAGGGATTGAGAAGAAAACCGAAAACTTTGCCGATGAAGTTATGGCACAGGTTAAAGGCTAACTTTTTTAATCATAAAACAACAATAACAAAATACTATGACATCGAAAAAGCTCAAACATAAACGCATTCTGCTGAAGTTGAGCGGTGAAGCCTTAATGGGGGATCAATCCTTTGGGATTGATCCCGCAATTATTGAACGTACTGCAACTGAAGTTGCGGAACTGATTAAAGAAGGCGTGCAGGTTGCTATTGTTATTGGTGGCGGCAATATCTTCCGTGGTGTTAGTCTGTCAGCTGCGGGTATGGACCGAGCAACAGCTGATCATATGGGTATGCTGGCAACAGTAATTAACTCACTTGCAATCCAGGATGGGCTAGAAAGTCATGGTATGAAGGCACGGGTTATGTCGGCATTACCGATTCATCAGGTCTGTGAAGACTACATTCGTCGCCGCGCAATTCGTCACCTGGAAAAAGGTCGTGTGGTTATCTTTGCTGCAGGTACTGGCAATCCATTTTTTACAACCGATACTGCTGCGAGTTTGCGTGGCGTTGAAATTAATGCCGATGTTGTTGTTAAAGGCACCAGAGTTGATGGTGTCTACGATTCTGATCCAGAAAAAAATAAATCAGCAAAATTATATGAACATTTGGTTTACGATGAAGTCATAAAGAACAAATTGGCTGTCATGGATACAACTGCCATTGTCTTATGCCGAGATAACGAT
>JAOULB010000294.1 GCA_029882235.1 Gammaproteobacteria bacterium
GAAAGGGCAACTCGATCATATCAATCCACAACTTGCCAGTCTGATGTATCAGGGCGCCTTACGTGAAGTTCTCTACACCAAGGTCATCTTAAAATCAGAGCGCTACAAGCCATTCAGCATGGCGGATCTCATCACGTTTATTACAAGGCAGTTTCTTAAATCGATTGGTTATCGAGCAATTTAATCGAACATGTCAGTCACACATGATTCATGCACCGATGCTTGACCCCTGGTTAGGGGTTAATTCAGGTTGAGGTGCCGGTACAGGCCTATCATCCGGCCCGGTAGCCGGTGGTTCGGGTGAAGGCACAACGGATGGCGGTGGTGTCGTGTCTACCGCGGGTTGTTCTTTATCTTTTAAGATATGACAATAAACAGGTGTACCGATAGTTGAACGCGCCCGCCATTCACTCTCTTCTCCCATTTGGCGAAGAAATCCTCTATAGTTTTCCCAACGCGTCTTGACCGGGAAATGCATGTATCGCTCCGGGATAATACGAATATCACCATCCTGCCTGGCCCTGGCGTTTTCCTCCCAGGCATCATCCCCCCATACCCGGACAGCGGTATAGATGGAAAAGCGCGTCGTTGAATCCACCTCGGAATCCGCCATCACAATATCAAACAACTCATCTGCCTGTTCGCGGCTGCATTTTTGCTCCCAGTAAAGAAAGTCATGCACTATAGCCGCACGGGTATATTCACCATGCTTGGGGAAAAAGGTCCAGAAAATACGCGGCACCGAAGCAAAATCGGTTACAAAACCTCTGGGTACGATGATCTTCTCACCCGTATCACGGATAGTAAAAATCAGATCGTTACCAAGCACCCAAAATTCACCATCATCAAACGGGATCAGGGTCGGCGCCCTTTGGGTGGCACAGGCAGACATAAACAATACCAGTACTAAGCAGATATATTTTAGCCGCTTACCAAATCTAACAGGTCTAAACATCATATTCCTAATATATACATTATAAAAACAGGTAGTTCCTTCAGACAAAAACGTCTGTCAAAGTTCCATCGCCGGGTCTTTATTATATTAATCACTTCTTATGTTCAATTGAAATCAAATAAAATTCATGGAGTTCCACCCTATTCTGGTCTAGAGTATAGCCAAGCTGTATTTTTTAGTGGGTATTTGCTTGTCCCGCTACATACTACAGTCAGGCTTCTTTCATTATTTATATATCTAAGGTTAGTAAAATGGCAACAGGTACAATCAAGTGGTTTAACGAATCCAAAGGGTTTGGTTTTATTTCGCAGGATGACGGTGGCAAAGACGTGTTCGTACACTTCAGTGCTATCCAGGGTGATGGTTTCCGTACTCTGAGTGAGGGGCAGGCTGTCAGCTTTGATGTTGAAAATGGCCCCAAAGGTCCTCAGGCATCGAACGTCGTTCCACAGTAAGATCTAATCCAGCCCCGCCATCCATCTGGCGGGGCTGGATATTTTAAATTTATCCCTCCCCCTCCTGATGGCCACCACCATAGCAGGTGCTTTGTAACAAGCAGCCATTATCGGGCTTTTCAGTGACGCCCAAATATTTAATCTGATACCAAAATAAATTCTGCTCGATTGACTTTTGTCATCATGCACAATGATCCCATGTTCTATTATTGGCAGATACAGACACGACAGGGATTACGCTATGCCACGCAAAATTAAAGTCTGGGACATCGCCACTCGCACCTTTCACTGGTCACTGGTGGTATGTTTTTTTGTGGCCTATGCAACAGGCGATGATGAAAATATGCTGCATATCTATAGCAGTTATATGATTATTGGCCTGCTAGGGTTCCGTCTGATATGGGGCACCATTGGGCCACGCTATGTCCGCTTCAGCAATTTTATACTGGGCTTTAAAGCGACACTTGCCTATCTGCAATCTATCCTGCTCGGTCGTCCGGTTTATTACCCTGGACACAATCCGCTTGGTGGCTGGATGATTCTACTACTGCTAGTCACACTGACACTCACAAGCTGGACCGGACTGGAGTTGTATGCTCAGCAAGGCAAAGGCCCGCTTGCTTCTACTGAATCAAATCTACTGCAAACTGCTCACGCCAATGGCAAACGGGGTGAAAGTGATGAAATTGAAGAGCGCCTGGAACGCGAAAATGAAAAAGGCCAGGAATGGCTGGAAGAACTGCACGAAGCCCTGGCCAGTTTTAATCTATTGCTGGTCTTTATCCATGTTGCCGGCGTTATTCTCGCCGGCTGGTTACACAATGAAAATCTCATTAAAGCCATGTGGACAGGATATAAAACCCCGCCCAACGACTTCAAATCTGATTAGTCACGACGAGCCTTACGCGGCTTATCATCACCTGATTTTATTTTTGACTTCTTAGGTTTAACCTTCAGGGTCTTCTTCTTATCGGTTCTGGCACGCGCATGTGCTTTATCACCTGAAGCTGGACGTTTTTCACCTGAAGCTGAACGTTTTTCACCTAGTCGTGAAATTTTCAATTGCTGACCAGTCACCCAAACCTTCTGCAAACTAGCAAACACTTCCTTTGGCATGCCTTCAGGCAAATCCACCGTACTGTAATCATCATGGATCCGGATCTGACCAATATGTTGGCTATCGATGCCAGCCTCATTGGCAATAGCACCGACGATATTACCTGGCTTAACACCATGGACATGACCGACCTCAATACGAAAAGTCTCTTTACCCTCTTCAGCCGTAGTACGATCACGGCGGTTTGAATCACCACGATCTGGTCGATCGCGGGGACCAGATCGTTCACGGGAACCTCGCTCCTGCCTTGGCTCACGTTCCCGCTGCGTATTTTTTGGTGGTTCTTTCAATAACAGGGGCTCATTGCCCTGGGCCAGTTTTGCCAGTGCCGCCGCAATTTCAATGGCTGGAATATTATGTTCCTGCTGATAACTTTCCAGTAATTCCTGGTACAGACCTAGCCCTTCCTCATCCAGGATATCGGTGATCTTTTGTTTAAAGCCAGCAATACGTTTGTCATTCAACAATTCGGTTGAAGGCAGTTCCATTAACTCAATTTTTTGTTTGGTGGCGCGCTCGATGGCATTAAGTAGATTACGTTCGCGTGGTGCCACAAACAAAATGGCATCACCACTTCGCCCGGCACGCCCAGTACGACCAATACGATGTACATAGGCTTCGGTATCGTAAGGAATGTCATAGTTGATCACATGACTAATACGCGTCACATCCAGACCACGTGCCGCCACATCGGTAGCGATAACAATATCAAGCTCACCCGATTTAAGCTGGTTGACTGTCCGCTCACGCTGCTTTTGCATAATGTCACCACTTAGCGCCGCAGCGGCATAACCTCGTGCCGAAAGCTTTTCTTCCAGCTCGACAGTCATCAATTTTGTACGCACGAAAATGATCGCGGCATCAAAGTCTTCCGCTTCCAGGATTCGACTCAGGGCATCCAGCTTGTGCAGACCGCTCACCATCCAGTAGCGCTGACGAATCGTCGCTGCCGTAGTCGTAACCGTCTTGATCGTAATTTCAGCG
>JAOULB010000295.1 GCA_029882235.1 Gammaproteobacteria bacterium
ACGTCGGACTATCTTCCGGCCGCGTCTTGCGATGATCATAAATTCTTGTAGTGGCAATATTGGCGTGCCCCAACCATTCCTGCACCTTGGCAATATCGGCTTGATGGTCGAGTGCATTGGTGGCCGCCGTAGCCCTGAGCGCATGCGCCCCGATCTTAAAACCCAGTTTTTCTGAATATTCCCGTACCATCTTATAAACCGCATCCGGTGTAATCGCCTTCTGCGAACCCGCAACACGATTATTGCTGATCGAACGAAACAATGCACCACTATCCTCTAGTTCATGCCCCGCAGCTTCCAGATAATCATGAATCAATCCACTGGCCGCAGGATGCAACGGTACATAGCGCATCTTGCCGCCTTTTCCGGATACTTTCAAATGCGGCACGCCACGCCGTTCCTGCTTAAAATCTTTGACCTTCAACCGACACAATTCATCACGGCGCAGCGCGTGATAGAGTAGGGTGGCCAATATCGCCCGATCACGCTTGCCCTTAAGTGAATCCCCACCAGGCGCATCCAGCAACTTGCGTGCCTGATGATCGCCGAGTGCTGGCGTCTTGCCTTCATAGCTTTCGACAGCTGGCCGCTTCACACCTTTGACCGGGTTGTGCGTCACCGTATTTTTCTCACACAGATACTCAAATAAAGAGGAGAGGGCGGCCAAGCGGTGGCGAATCGTCATGCCACTTAAATTGCGACTGGCCAGCTCATCCCGCCAGGCAATAATATGGGCGCGGGTGACTTCTCTGAATTCTTCCGGGCGGATAATACCCGTAAACGCCATAAAATCTTTTAAGGCATTCTCGTAAGAGCGGCGAGTCTGAGAATTACCCAAATTAGCAAACCATTCAATTTCGGGAGGCACGTCGGCCAGACGTGCAAAATCTTTGTTCGTTAAAAGTCGGTTTGAAGTAGTGGGAAGGGCAGGGGAGTTTGACGTGTTCTTCATGGACGCATTTTACTATTGATAAAATATGTTATCAATAGTAAAAGAGAGAATGATGTGTGTTGTCAAATATGGAGTCCATCGGGCTAAGCAGCGAGTAGGTTTGCATAGTATCGCTGCGTAAATGCTACTGGTGATCGGTAGTCCAGTCTTTCCTACTTGTGCGCTGTCGGTTTTTACAGCTATGTGCACACTACCTCTTATCCACATGAATCACAATTGCAATCGCTTATAGAACCTATGTGACTTTGGTGTCGTTTGTTTAAATGCACCCCAAAACCAGCAATTCCCAAGAAGAAACAATCAAGGCAAAGAAGAAGCTTGAACTTCACTATGTTGCTAGGGGTAATTGCCTGATAAAGCCGCAGTGTCAGCGTTCTGTCTGCCCGGGTCAAATATGACCCAAAGCTGGGTCAATCCGGTGCATTTCATTGTCTGTCGCCATTCTGTAGCTCATTTGATCTCATTATCGCTGATTTTAGTGGGTGCAATATAACCCACCCTTCATTTCATGAAAAATAATATATTTAAATATAATCAATATATTAAGTAATTATTTGATCCTGGCACGATTTGTGCTTAGTATTTTAGTAATAACCATGGAATATGGTTCCAGAATGTAAAGAATTAGCAAGCCATTTTTCTTTTGTTAAATCTTGGGAGAAAATAATGTCGCAGAAAAAAAAAGTTCCACGTCTAACTAAGTCTTTCATTGAATTTGCAAAGTGGCGCTTTACAGCGATGCAGGTGAATCAGTATAGAATAGGTAAATCGTTGGTCGCCATTATTATATTATTCACCTTGATTTCTTTTTCAACCCCGCTATTCGCACAGGGGGAACCTCAATCAGGTTCCGCGAAATCCATACAAGATTCTGCGCAAATCTCACAATTAAGGGGTGTGGATCAAAGAGTTGACTATCAATCATTGACAAGATATGGCCCTTGGGATGACAGAAATTATGGCGTAACGCGTGAAGATTTATCATTGATTCCCGAAAAAGATCAATATCTGCAGAACGTACCTGTCTTTTTTAAAATATTTTTGCGCAAAGAACAGCCTAATTTAGGTGAGTTTTACCCTCGATCTGCCTTGCAATATTTTCAAATTCTTCATGGTGGTTTGAAGGTTAATGGTAAATTGTACAAAGAAGGTCTAGGTATAGGCTATCATCCTGACCCTGCAGAAAAAACAGGTTCAGGCAATGCAGCTGCTGATGCTACGAGAGCAGCCACTAATGAAGTTGTTTTGGATCTTAACGTTCGCGGAAATGAAGTTTCCGTTGAATGCAATCCATTGAATAAACTGGAATGCGTGGCAGGTTCAAATCGTTCGGGTGGTCAAACGATGTACTACTCTAATGATGGTGGCGTTTCGTGGAATTTCTCACAAACTAATTCATCCAGTTGTTGTGATCCTACAGTTGATTGGTCAAGCGATGGCTCAAAAGTATACCAAGCTGATTTAAGCAGTACCATCGGCGTACGTTGGGCCGTTTCCAATGATAAGGGCCAGACATGGGGTCCAATGCAGGTGCTAACTACTAGCGGCAGTGACAAAGAATTCATCCATGTTGATCGATCGGCCACATCACCGCACGTAGATAATATTTATCTTACCTACCACAATAGCAATGTAATGCAGTTTGCACGTTCAACCGATATGGGTGCAAGTTTTTCTACACCTATAGCATTTTCTTCAGAACCAAGAGGTATTGGCAGCGATATAACTACTGATGCTGCTGGAAACATTTATTACTTCTATCCTGCTTTAGGCGGCGAAGGTATCAGGTTGTTGAAATCAACAGATGGCGGAGTGACTTTTGGTTCGAGCATACAAGTTGCACCACTTAACGGCCGTTTCGACTTCCCGATACCATCAATGGAGACTCGCGAAGTATTTATTTATGTGTCTGCTGATGTCGATATGAGCACAGGTGATATTTATGTCACTTGGACCGATGAAGCAAATGATAGTGCCGGTGGGGGAGTTGGCTCGGCCGCTAATAATCATGCCTGGATTCAAGTAGCAAAATCAACCGACCAAGGTGTAACTTGGACAGTATTACCTCATCCGCATGACGCAACTGATCTTATAAGTGGTACTCCAATTGACCGTTTTCACCCTTGGCTAAAAGTAGCTGATGGTATTGTACATGTCGCTTATTATGATACCCGACACTCAGTTAATCGTACTGGTGTGGATTTTTACTATACGTATTCTACTAATGGTGGCGCTAACTGGGCGACTGAGCGGAGATTCTCTACTGAAACTTCACCTAACCTAGGCGATGGACAGGAATGGGGCGATTACAATGGTCTGTCTGTGGTGCTGGATAACATGATTATGACATGGACAGATAACCGTCCTGGCAATGACCCAGCCAGTACCGACGACAAAGTGGCCATGGCGGGCAAGGGGGCGGCTGGTGTCCCGCCTCCTCCAGGAGCTGGCTTACCATGGATGAGGTTATTCTTGGACTAACTTTTCCATAAAAAGGACTGGTTTCACTCTCACTTCATCACAAAACAGGAGGTTTTTTTATG
>JAOULB010000296.1 GCA_029882235.1 Gammaproteobacteria bacterium
AGGTGGTGTTGTCCGGTGCCGAAGACGCCATCCGTGAAGGCAGCGCCGATCTGGTGATTAGTGCGTTTGTACCCGAAGGCTTTCTGGGTGAAGAAATAGCCGAGATCGAATTTATTGCGGTCGCCCATCCCAGTCACCCCCTGCACCAGCAAACGACGCCGATCAGCAGTTCAGAGCTCAGTCAGTCCTTACACGTGATTGTTAGTGATTCGGGTCATGTGCAAACCCGCGATGTCGGCTGGCTATCGAGCGAACATCGCTGGAATGTCGCCAAAATGGAAACCGCAATTGAAATCATCAGTCGTGGACTCGGTTTTGCCTGGCTACCCTCGCACCTGATTCAGCAACAGCTGCAACAGGGCACGCTCAAAGCCCTGCCGCTGGAGGCCGGCCAACGTTATAAGGCGCATCTGTTTTTCGTCAAAACCCAGCAGGAGCATACCGGCCCTGCCGCACAGACCCTGGCCGATCTATTTTTGCGCCCAACAGGGGGACTACCGTCATAAGTGTAAGACTTTCCGGCATGGCATTAAGGTCAATCTGTCGGAAAACCTTACAGTTATTAGAGCGACTATAAAACGATCTCACTATGTTTTTGATAAATATGGCAATTTCGCACTGGCACACATAATGCTTAATTATTTTCTGGTTTTTATTTGCGCGCTTAAGGACGTTGTTCTCTAATGAAAGTTTTATTCTCCCTGTTCGCAGGCATTACTCTATATATGGTCGATATTCACGCGGCCGTCTATAACCCAGGCGCCTATGGCTTTGCCAGCGGCAAAGAGAAATGTGCATCGGCACTGAATAGCTATCTGCTTTACCGCCATAGTGATCAGATCAAGGACAGTCATAAACTGGAAAAAATGGAAAGCCAGATTGAATCCATGTGTGAGGGCTATCAGATCCGACTGGTCAGTAAAGATGGAACCCTCAGTGGTATTATCGAAGCCGCGCAGTAGTCACTTCTATTAAAGCAGATAACTGTACATCTCCAGGGCCATCTTCTGAATCGGCAAATAGTCACGCTTAAAATCCGCCTTGACGGGTTTGCGAAGTTTAATTTTGTTCAGGTGTTTATTATCTTCTGCAGAGTCGGCCATTGCTAACACGGCTGACTGAATCGCCTGCCTGACAGATTTAGGCACACGTGGATGTGCTGCAAGTGGATGTGGCTGAATACCCGGTGTTTCATACAGAACACGCAAGTTCTTTTTAAGATTCGCGGACTCACGATTAAAGGTACGGTACACCCCACCACCCGCAGCAAAACGCCGATAGACAACACTGCGATAAACATCATCGTGGCTTTTTACATATTCTGATTTAAATTTTACTCCGAGATTTTTTAAATTCGATCGAACAAGTAAAGAAGCCGCAAAGGCCTTCGGTGATGGAAATACGATTGTCTGACCCTTTATATCCTGAATATTTTTATACACACTATCCTGTCTGACGACGACTATTCCCTTAAGCTTTTTCTGACTACTTCGTATTAATGGCACATACGCATGTTTCCTGTTTGCCGCAATTAAGTATCCAGGGTTGGCATAAAAAAGATCAACTTTCCCGCCCATAATATCTTTCTCAAAATCACTACGATGCAGATAGACCTTGAGCTCGATCTTGCGCCCAGTAATTTCACTTAACCTTTTTACAAAAGGTCCCCATGTTTTGGCCAGAATAGTTGGAGAAAGCTGAGGTGCACGTGCAAGCACATATGTTTTTTCTGCGTAGGCGCCCTTATTAAATATAAATATGGCGACAGCGATCAGGCATAAGTACTTAAACCACGTCAATAAAATGTTTTTCTTATTCATTTACATCCATGCTCATGTAACTATTATTATTAACAATAATTAAATTTAATCTATATTTCAAACAGTGCAGTAACCAACGAGTTAAATCTTGTTAACAAACTTAATTAACATAAACAATTAACATTCTGTAACAATAAGGCCATAGATATTTATATATTATCGCTCTGAGGATAAATAAAACATCTAGTATATAGACACAAGTAGCTAAATCAGCTCTCTATATTTTATATGGTTATAGTACCCAAATCTAATAGCTATATTTATTGGTTGTTAATATGAATAAATTTATTCGCCCATTTCATACCGTGTTGGCACGCCTGAATACCCAGTGGTGCCAGCTTAGCATGATCAGACAACTGACTCTAATCAGTGCGAGCGTTATATTTTTATCAATACAATCATTTGGCTTTTATAATGCAGAACATCAAATTGAACATGAAAAACAGGTCATATTAAAAGCCACCAGAGCTCTAGCAACAAACCTGAGTCTCGCCGCCACTCCATTTATCGCGACACACAGTTATACGGAGCTGGAAAATTTAATCCGGATAGCGATCAAATCTCCATATGTCACATCAATTCGAATCATTAATAAGGACAATGAAACTATTAGTCATGTGATCAACAAAGAAGGTCAAATAACACCCGTTTATGATTCAAATAAATTTGACTTACCTGAAGGAGTTAAAGGAAAGTATCTTGTAGAAAAGGAAACCAATACTAAAATTTCCAGTTGGAAAAGCATTCAGGCGGGCGGGCATCTTGGCTGGATCAATATTGAAACCGACATGACTCATTTGACGACTCTGCAACATAAAATACTACTCAACACTTTTATCGCAAACACTATCGTAATTATTTTAAACATAATATTGTTGTTCTTTGCCCTGAAATTAGTTACTCGAGATATAAACTCAGCATCACACTTTGCTGAAAAACTGACTAAAAATAAAGGCGCAGTACTTACATCAAAAGGTAACTCTAAAGAGCTGAGCAATCTGATTTACTCTCTTAATCAAACATCAATTATCTTAAAAGAACAACATGACATTATCGAAGAAAATCGTCAGCAACTGCAGGATGCTCGCGATGAAGCCATTCACCTGAATCAGGCCAAATCTGAGTTTCTGGCCAATATGAGCCATGAAATTCGCACACCGATGAATGGTGTGCTCGGCATGCTTGATCTATTAAATGATAGTCGGCTGGATAGTGAGCAAAAAGAGTTTGTAGAAACAGCAATGAACTCCAGTGAAATACTGCTGGCCTTATTAAATGACATTCTTGATCTTTCAAAAATTGAAGCAGGAAAAATTGAACTGGAGAGTAGTAATTTTGATCTTCGTTCAACAACAGAAGAAGTCGCTGTGCTATTTTCAGAAAGTGCTTATAGAAAGAATGTCGAACTGGTTATTGATATTGCTGATGATATACCCGATTTTGTCAAAGGCGATTCGACCAGAGTCAGACAGATTTTAACCAACTTAATTGGCAATGCCGTAAAGTTTACTTCTGATGGTGAAATCATTGTACGGTGCACATGTACTGGACATAGTGGCAAAAACTACTCATTCTTGTTTGAAGTTCAGGATTCCGGTGTTGGTATTGCTGATGAAAATCTGGAGACGATTTTTGATTCATTTACCCAGGCAGATTCATCAACCAC
>JAOULB010000016.1 GCA_029882235.1 Gammaproteobacteria bacterium
ACCCTGTCATCGGAGTTCTGCTTAAAATAACTCCGCACAATAATGGCAAGCCACTTACAACATCATAATAAGGGAATGACGGACTCGAGCAGTCTTTTAACTTTTTCAATACCGCCAATAAGGTTTGCTTCAATCTCAGCCATGGTAATCTCTCCATCACCACGACCCGCCGCCATATTGGCAACAACTGAGATACTGGCATAACAAAGCTCAACCTCTCTTGCCAGTGCAGCTTCAGGCATTCCAGTCATGCCGACAAGATGACAACCATCTTTTTCCAGTTTATTAATCTCTGCGATTGATTCTAATCGTGGCCCCTGAGTTGCGCCATAGGTTGCACCGGCGGTTAACTCAAGCGATGCGTTGTTAGCGGCCTGAATCAGTTTTTCGCGCAATGATTCGCAATAAGGTTGAGTAAAATCAATATGCACAACTTCATTCAAGCCTTCTTCGTAAAAAGTATGTTTACGCGACCAGGTATAATCAATAATCTGATCGGGGATGACGAGCTGCCCCGGAGGCATGGCTTCACTAATACTGCCTACTGCATTGACGGCAATAATATTTTCTGCCCCAGCTTCTTTTAACACATCGATATTGGCCCGGTAATTCACTTTGTGCGGCGGTATGGTGTGGGCATAACCATGACGCGGTAAAAATAGAATGTTTTTATCCTGCAACTTGCCACGCGTCAGTGGCCCGGAGGGTTCGCCATAGCTACTCTGGATGATCTCTCGCCCAGTGATTTCCAGATTGGCCAGCGAGGTCAGTCCAGTGCCGCCAATAATCGCGATACTGCTCATATCACATCCCCTTCACGGCATAGATTCCTGCGGCATTGCGCAGATATCCTTTATAGTCCATGCCATAACCAAACAGATAGCGGTCTTCTGTAGTCAGCGCGACAAAATCTGCATGAACCTCTTTACTTCGATGACGTTTCTTTTCTATGAGCACAACGCTATAAACACGTTCTGCGCCATGCGCCTGACAATATTGTATTAAGGCATCAAGCGTAATGCCTTCATCAAGAATATCATCGACAATAACCACGACACGACCTTGTAAATCTATTCTGGGTTCTACCAGCCATTCTAATTTGCCACCACTGGTTTCACCCTGATAACGGGTGGCATGGATGTAATCAAGCTCTAGTGGGAACTGTAATCTCGTTATAATGTGACCGGTGGGAATAATGCCACCCGTCATGACACACAGCAGCAAGGGATTTGTATTCTGCAGTACTTCTGTCATTTTATTTCCGATCTCATCCAGCGCCTGCTGGACCTGTTGATCGGAATACAAACAGTCCGCTTCTTGCCAGACTTGCTGGATGTGGTTTATATCTGACATCGTTTATTTTGTTTCTGATATTGCTATGGGTTCTGGCACATGCAGCGTTGAAGTTGGAAAGGCAATTTCTGCATTATGCCCAGAGATAATTTCATTAATCTTGAATAACACATCCTGCTTAATCATATGAAATTTTTGCCAGTCTGTTGTTTTAGTGAAAGTATAAACAAAAAAGTCGAGCGATGAAGTCGCAAAGGAATTAAAATTAACCATCAGTGTTTGTGTCTGATCAATTTCCTCATGTGATTCCAGCATTGTTCTGACATCATCAATAATCTTTGGTAACACTTTATCATCATCATAACGCACCCCAATGGTTTCATAGATGCGGCGATTGGTCATGCGCGATGGATTTTCCACTGCAATACTGGCAAATACAGAGTTCGGTACGTAAAGTGGACGTTTATCAAAAGTACGGATCACAGTAAGGCGCCAACCAATGCGTTCGACCGTGCCTTCAATATTTTTATCTGGTGAGCGAATCCAGTCGCCAATTGAAAAGGGTCGATCAAGATAAATCATGATAGCGCCAAAAAAATTGGCTAATAGATCTTTTGCGGCAAAACCAACCGCGATACCACTAATACCACCAAAGGCCAGAATTGCTGAAACATCAAAGCCGAGAGTCTGCAGGAGTACCAGTGTCGCAGTTATAATAACGGATATCTTAAGTAACTGAGTTACTGCATCTGCGGTCGTGCGATCAATCTGTTTGCCTTTGACTTCACCTTCTTGCAGAATTTTTTTCTCAACCTGACCAATAAGTCGCGTAATCGCCCAGGTAATAATTAGAATAACACCAATTTCTCTAATCGAAATTGCCGACTCCATTCCAAGTATTTGTGCTGCGAACGTGACACCAACTAACCAGATAAGAAATGATATCGGTCGACGAATAGACTCAATAGCCACGTCATCCCATAAGGTTTTTGTTTTCTCCAGGCGAAGCTTTAACTGATTAAGAATACGCTTCTGAAAATAGTCAGCTAATAATGCGGCAAAAATGCAGATGAACACATAGAGTGTGAGTGAATTATCACCGAAAAAATCGCCAAAGTATTGAATTAGTGTTTCTACATTCATCTTGTCTACTTTTATGTGTCGAAATCGAGTTCAAGCGTAGGATCATCCTGATATTTATTTAAAATATCAACCGCTGAACGCCAACGAACATTTTTGTGTAATTTGTCTCTAGTTATTGGGTGACGACCATGCATGCGCGCTAGTCTCATGTGCGCAACAGGATCATCGTATTGACCCAGTCCTTCTAACACCTGAATGGCGCCAGGACGATTATTGCATACCAGCACCATATCGCAACCCGCGGCCAGGGCCGCCTTTGCACGTTCAGCGTAATCTTCGCTGATAACACTCGCGCCCTGCATATCAAGGTCATCACTAAAGATCACACCCTGAAAATTTAACCGTTTACGCAAAACCTCCTGCAACCAGAATTTTGAAAATCCTGCCGGCAGTGGATCGACTTCACTATAGATCACATGCGCAGGCATAATTGCCGCCATGCTGTGGTGAATCATGCGTTTAAACGGCACAATGTCTTCAGCATAGATTTCATTATAACTACGATTATCAACTGGGATATCAATGTGCGAATCAGCCGCGATCGCACCGTGACCAGGAAAGTGTTTACCCGTCGCTGCCATGCCAGCGTCGCCCATGCCATTCATAAATTCATGTGCAAGCTCAGTGACAATAGATGGATCACGAGCAAAGGCACGATCACCAATCACCGTGCTAATGCCATAATCCAGGTCGAGCACGGGCGCAAAACTAAAATCAATATCAACCGCACGCAGTTCTATCGCCATTAACCAGCCACAGAGATTCGCCAGGCTACGCGCCTTCTTTTTATCATGCTCATAGACATGACCAAAATTCGCCATCGCAGGAATCGCGGTAAAACCATCACGAAATCGTTGTACGCGACCACCTTCGTGATCAACCGAGATCAATAATCGGGGTTCACGCAGAGCATGAATATCACGCACCAGCGCTTCGAGTTGATCGACCGAATCAAAGTTGCGGGTAAAAAGGATGACACCGCCAACAAGAGGATGTTGCAGGAGTTCTTTGTCTTCCTGTGTGAGCTCAATGCCTTCAACATCAAGCATAACTGGGCCAAGCGACATGATTTAATCCAGAAATAAGTTAGTTATCATTATTGTTCTTTAATATCGACGGGCGTTCCTGCATCGACAATATCGTATAGTTTTATTATATCCGAATTCCGCATTTTGACGCAGCCATGTGAGCTGGGCTCGCCCATTGCATCTTTATCCGGACAACCATGAATATAGATATAGCGGCGCATAGTATCAACATTGCCATGTCTGTTTTTGCCGGGTTCAAGACCACATAGCCAGAGTATGCGTGTAAGGATCCAGTCTCTTTTGGGATGTTGTTCGCGCAGAGATTCATTAAAAACTTCTCCTGTCGGCCGACGAGCAACAAAAACGGTATCCACAGGACAATTCGCCCCAATCTTCGCTCTGATGTAATGTTTACCCCGCGGCGTACATTCGCTGCCGTTCTGCTCACCAGGACCATTACTTGCCGTTGAGACAGCAACATCCATGATCATTTTCTGATCGTCATACAAACGCAAACGCTGCTGAGCAATACTGACTTCAATACGTTTAGTTGACATTAATCATGCTTCCAGTCTTTATAGGGATGACTTACCAGTGAAACATTATAATATTTTGGATCCTCAGAGACTTCTTCGCCAAGCCAGTCGGGTTTCTCGAAGACACTCTCTTCTGTTTCCAGCTCTATTTCAGCCACCACCAGCCCCTGATTATCGCCAGTAAAGACATCAATTTCCCAGTCATGTCCTTGATGCTGGACATGGTAGCGAGTTTTTTCTATCAGCGGCTGTTCACATAAGTCTGTTAACAACTCGTTCGCATCATCTAATGGCACAGGATATTCATATTCTTTTCGATAGATACCCAAAGTTGCACTCTTAATATTTAAAAAGGCTTCATCGCCTTCTATACGAACACGTACTGAAGCTTGCTTTGAACCAACTAGATAACCCTGCTTATAGAAGCAACCCTGATCAGCCGATTGCTTCCATTGATCATTTTTCAATAAAAATTTTCGTTCTATCTCTATCGCCATTATTTTTTCTTTTCAAACAGAGCGATTGATTCGACATGGGCCGTATGTGGAAACATATCCATCACACCTGCTTTTGACAGTTGATAGCCATATTCGTTACACAATATACCTGCATCGCGTGCCAGTGTTGCCGGATTACAGGATACATACACAATACGCGACACCTTCATTTTAGCCAACGTGGGTAGTATTGCATCGGCACCTGTTCTTGCGGGGTCAAGTAAAATTTTAGTGTAGTCCTGTTTCAGCCAGGGCGTTTGTGGATCAACAGCAAACAAATCGGCAACATGGAATTCTACATTTTCAATTTTATTTCGCTTCGCGTTCTCCCTGGCACGATCAACCAGCACCTTTTCGCCTTCAACGGCAGTGACATGTTCAGCTTTTCTTGCCAGCGCAAAAGAAAAGTTACCCACCCCACAGAATAATTCAAGCACACGGTCATTCGACTGCACATCAAGCAGCTCAATCGCTTGAGGAATCATTTTGCGATTGATCTCAGTATTCACCTGAACAAAGTCACTTGGCTCAAAGAAGACTTCTACATCAAAATCATCCAGGCGATAGCTGAGTTCCGGGTTTTCAGGCCACAACGGAGTAATGCTGTCAGGCCCAGCCGACTGCAAGTAGATATAAAGATCGTTTGATTTTGCGAAGTCAGTGAGTTTCGTCATATCATCTTTCGTCAATACCTCCAGATGTCGGAACACCAACGCGGTATGATCATCACTAACGGCAACTTCAATTTGTGGTATTTTTTCATAGCAACTTAAAGAACGAACCAATTCGGCAAGTTCAAGCAGCCTTTTACCCACAGACTCATGCAGGACTTCGCACTGTTCCAGCTCGGCTAACAGACCCGAACCTTTTTCACGAAAGCCAACCAGTACTTTTTCTTTTTTACGAACGTGCTTCACGCCCAGACGCGCCTTACGACGATAGCCCCAGGCCGATGCCGTCATTGGCGCCAGGATTTCTTTTGCTTCGACTTTACCAATTCGCTGTAGATTATCGAGAAGGATTTGTTGTTTATTTTTGATCTGCTCGCTGGAATCAAGATGCTGCAGGCTACAGCCGCCGCAAAGTCCAAAGTGTTTACATTTTGGTTCTACGCGCAAAGGGGAAGGTTTAAGCACCTCCACAACCTTAGCTTCATCATAACGTCGAGATTTACGTGTATATTGAAAGCGAACTTCTTCATCGGGCAAGGTTCCGTGTACAAACACGGCCTTGCCATCGATATGGGTGACCCCTTTACCTTCATGCGTCATCGACTCAATCGTTGCAGTAACAGGCTCAGTAGGTAACTTACGTGTGCGACGGGACATAAATAAATTAATGAACTAAGAATTATGCCGAAGGAAAAACATTGGTCGATAGATATCGATCACCACGGTCACAAATGATGGCAACGATCACTGCGTTTTCGACTGTAGCTGAAATTTTTAAAGCCGCAGCCACTGCGCCACCCGATGAGATACCACAAAAGATCCCTTCCTGTGCGCCGAGCTGACGCGTTGTTTCTTCGGCATCGTCCTGACTGACATCAAGCATTTGATCGACACGAGACGCTTCAAAAATACCGGGCAGGTATTCTTTGGGCCAACGACGAATGCCTGGAATTTTCGCACCCTCTTCGGGTTGTACACCAATGATCTGGATTGAAGGGTTTTGTTCTTTCAAATAACGCGATGTCCCCATAATGGTTCCTGTCGTGCCCATGGCACTAACAAAATGGGTAATCTTGCCATTGGTGTCCTGCCAGATTTCCGGTCCTGTTGTTTCATAATGGGCAAGTGGATTATCAAAGTTATTGAACTGATCCAGCACGATGCCTTTACCCTCGCGCGCCATTTGATCGGCAAGATCACGTGCACCTTCCATACTCGCTTCGGCTGAGACCAGAACTAGCTCAGCACCATAGGCACGCATACTGGCACGTCGTTCAACACTCATGGTCTCGGGCATAACCAGGATCATTCTATAACCCTTAATCGCCGCCGCCATCGCCAAAGCAATACCCGTGTTGCCACTGGTTGCCTCGATCAGGGTATCACCGGGTTTAATATCGCCACGCGCCTCAGCGTGTTGAATCATACTTAGCGCTGGCCTGTCTTTCACTGAACCCGCCGGATTATTCCCTTCCAGCTTAACCAGAATGGTATTCGAGGCTTCGGGGACAAGTCGTTGCAAACGTACCAGTGGTGTTTTGCCAACAAAATCTTCAATCGTGGGGAATGTCATAGGCTTAGTTTAAAGGAAATCGGTCTCCTGACCAATGACTGATTATTTGTGATATTGTATACCCATTATGAGCGAGATCTTTGATAAACAACATGCCCTGGAACAGGCTGGCGATGATCCTGAATTAGCCAGTGAACTCTTCACAATGCTGATTAAAGAGCTGCCAGAGCTCAATAACAAACTCATACTTGCCCATGAACAAATGGATTATCAGGCCATGTGGGATCATGCGCACAAAATCCATGGCTCAACGGCATATTGTGGCGTGCCATTATTGAAAGCTGCCGCGCATGCACTTGAAGAAACGATTAAGCAGCAAAATGCCAGCGCATTGCCAGAGAAGATCGATCAGGTGAGTTCCGAAATCGAAACAATCATTCAGAATAAAGACCATATTCTGCAACAGCTTAGCATCTAAGACCATCCGCAACTTTCAAGAAACCTGGCCATAAGCCGATAATATTTGATGCTATTTCAGACAAAATAGTTTGAAGGCTGCTTTCATTACCACTTGTTTTATATGGATATTACTGGATAAGCGTATATGGCTATACCTATTATCATATGCGATGACTCAAGTATGGCTCGCAAGCAAATGTGGCGTGCCCTGCCCACTGACTGGGACTTCGAGGTCACGTTCGCCGCTAATGGCAAGGAAGCGATTGAGGCAATAAATATGGGCAAGGCTCATATCATGTTTCTTGATCTAACCATGCCTGTGATGGACGGTTTTGAAGTCCTGGAAACTCTGCATAAGGAACAATCTTCCGTCAAAGTCATTGTTGTCTCTGGCGATGTTCAACCTGAGTCTTATTCACGCGTTATGGCGCTCGGCGCGGTTGAATTTATTAAAAAACCCTTCGATGCTATGTCGATCATCGATATTCTTGACCCGCTGATTCCGAAAGAAGCGGCAAATTCTGAACTCGCTATTCCTGCACAAGTTGTCAACGTTAAGGTAGAAACGAATGACATCTATCGCGAAGTAGCAAACATTGCCATGGGTCGCGCTGCCGATCTACTAGCCCAATATCTTAATGCCTTTATTGTTATGCCAATACCGCATGTCAACATGATGGAATATAACGAGTTACAAATGGCCATTGAACACACCATAGCTGCAGATAACACTTTTGCAGTGTGTCAGGGTTTTATATCACAGGAAGTATCAGGTGAGGCACTGGCAATTTTTACCGGTACAGATTTCAATGACCTGGCCGAATTATTAAATTTTGATGGCGAAATAACCGAATCGGCAAAGATTGAATTATCAATGGATATTACCAGCATCCTCGTTGGCGCCATTTTAAAAAGTCTTAAAGAACAGGTTGATATCGATTTTTGTCAAGGTTATCCCATTGTATTAGGTCATAGAACTGCATCAATCGGATTAATTGCAAACAAAGAAAAAAGCTGGAAAGAAACACTCGCTGTAGAAATGTTTTTTACCGTTGAAAATAAAAAGATCTACTGTGATTTTATTATTGTATTTAATACTGGCTCAATTGACTCTTTGAAAGAAAGAATAGATTTTCTCGCGGAATAACTCATGTCTACAGAAGCTAATAATATAAGAGATATACACTGGCTAATGGATATGTACAGGACCATTGATGTTGGCGTCACTGCGATTGATCGAAATTATAATATTCAAACCTGGAATAATTTTATGCAAAACCATAGCGGACTCAACTCTGCAGAGGTTGTTGGTAAAAATATATTTACAAGTTTCCCAGAAATTCCACAGGCATGGTTTGAAAGAAAAATCGAGTCCGTTCTGGCCTTACAGAATCAGGCTTATAGCACCTGGCGGCAACGTCCTCATTTATTCAAATTTCCTAATTATCGCCCTATTTCTGGCACTTCCGAATTCATGTATCAGAATGTTACTTTTATTCCTTTACTGTCGGCAGATACCTCAATTAGTCACATCGGGATTAATGTATTTGATGTAACGGAAATCGCTGTTAGTGAACTCAATCTTGAAATCGTGAATAACAAACTCTCTACATTAAGTAGAACAGATGGCCTGACCCAATTAAACAATCGCGCCTATTGGGAAGAATGCCTGATAAAAGAAATTAATCGGAATAGTCGTTCACAGGAACCGGTGTCACTATTAATTTTTGACATCGATCACTTCAAAAACGTGAATGACACTTATGGCCACACCTTTGGCGATGAAGTATTACGCCATACATCGGCGATATTAAAAAACAATATTCGTGATGTCGATATAGCTGGTCGATATGGCGGCGAAGAATTTGGCGTTATTCTTTTTGGTGCAGATACAAAAGGCGCAATGGTATTTGCCGAACGCTTACGGCAAAACATAGAAAAACATACCGTTACCTCAAGCGGTCATAGCCTTAACTTTACCATTAGCATTGGAATTGCAGAATTAACTAATTCAATCAAAGATCATAAAACATGGATAGAGTGTGCAGACAAGGCCTTATATGCGTCAAAAGAAGCTGGTAGGAATAGAACCACTGTTTTTCAGTAATAAGTACCTATATTGTTGTTTCTAAATCAAAGTCAAACTCTTGAATTAATCATTATGGCCTTTAATTCTGCAACTGCGTCATATAAACCATAAAACACAGCGCGCGCCACTACTGAGTGCCCAATGTTCAACTCACGGATATCCGGTATCGCGGCAATTGCCTTCACATTATGATAATCAAGTCCATGCCCCGCATTTACCTGCAAACCCATGCTCGTTCCATATTCAACAGCATGAATAATTTTTTGTAACTCTTTATCTTGCTCTGCACCTGTAGGTGCATCAGCATAATGCCCCGTATGAATTTCCACTACCGGTGCACCACACTCTACTGCCGCTTCAAGCTGTTTTTCTTCAGCATCAATAAAAAGTGATACCCGCACACCACTATCGGCCAATCTGGCGCAGGCATCCGTCATTTTGTCGATCTGTCCAGCCACATCAAGACCACCTTCGGTGGTTAATTCTTCTCGACGTTCCGGCACAAGACAGCAATCATGCGGCCTAATCTTGCTGGCAATGGCGATCATTTCTTCTGTCACTGCCATTTCGAGATTCATTCGTGTTTGCAGAACATCATTCAACATTTCAACATCTCGATCTTGAATATGGCGTCGATCTTCGCGCAAATGAATGGTAATCGCATCAGCACCTGCTTCTTCAGCGATCAGTGCAGCCTGAAGTGGTTCTGGGTAACGAGTGCCACGCGCCTGTCGAATTGATGCCACATGGTCAATATTCACACCTAATAATATTTCTTCGTTCATATCTATACCTAAGCTCTTAATCCATCATAAAACTTTATGTAGATTAAGTTCACGTGTTTTAATTATTTTTCCATCGAGCCGATGATTGATTATCGCGCGCATAATCTGTTTTGCCTCGCGTAAAACAGTATCGTCGGCAAACTCCCCGCATTGTAAAGCGAGTAGCGTTGAACCTTTTACCGTTAACACTTCATTGTTGGGTATGCCGCTGAGTCGGACCGGGCCTTTTTCAAAATAATAGTTATAGAGTTGATTATCCTGTACTGACTCACCCGTTTCAACATCATGATCCAGGATCATTCCGTAACCCGCTTCCTGTATTAGATAACACTCAAACCGGCGTAATAAAGGTTCAGTTTTTTCACAGCCGCCTAATTCGCTAATCAGCTGGTGATATTTCTCAAACAGTTCCGGGTGAGGATCATGGCGCTGGGTAAGCTTCAGCAATAATTCATTGACATAAAACCCTGACAGCAGCGACTCGCCTTTTAAACTGACAGGTTTATTTCCATGCTCGGCGCCTGTGAGCGTATACATCTCGCCACGACCACTCCATGATAACAGCAGTTGATTAAAGACCTGCAACATACCATTAAACTTTGATTTTGCCTGCTTTGCTCCCTTTGCAAGCACGGAGATGCGGCCATACTCCTGAGTAAATACATCCAGGATGATACTGGTGTCCTGATATGCGCGGGTATGTAAAATATATGCCGAGTGGAGTTGAATTCGATTAGAGCTCATCTCGATACCCTAAACTATGCAGGCTTCGTTCATCATCAGACCAGCCTTCCTTAACCTTAACCCATAACTCAAGATGTACTCTACGCTCGATGAGTTTCGATATATCCAGTCGCGACTGTTTACCAATTTCTTTCAGTCGCTCGCCATTCTTGCCAATCACGATTCCCTTTTGATTATCGCGCTCAACCCAGATTATGGCATTGATAAGTGTCTGTTCCTCGCCATGTTTAAATTGTTCAATTTCAACGGTTAAATTATAAGGTAACTCCTGATGCAAAGTCCGCGTCAGTTTTTCTCGTATGATTTCAGCCGCAAGAAAACGTACGCTACGATCAGTGATCTGATCTTCATCATAAAAAGGTGCGTTCTCAGGCAACAGCTTCTGGATACTCGCTTCAATTTCCTTCAAGTTAATATCTTTGAGTGCAGATACTGGTAATACCTCAGCAAAATTCATTTTGCTACCCATTTCGGCCAGAAAGGGTAACAGGCGCTCTTTTTCTGTAATACGATCGACTTTGTTAATTGCCAGGATAACGGGGACATTTAATGTCTTAACTTTATCTAATACCTGTGCATCTTCATCAGTGAAGCTCAGCGCCTCAATAATAAATACGACAACATCAACATCACTCAAGGTGCTTGAGGCGGCACGGTTCAGATATCGGCTCATGGCCTGCTTGCCGGCTTTATGGAGTCCTGGGGTATCTACAAAAACAAACTGCGTCGTTTCAGTTGTTTTAATACCTAATATCCGATGACGTGTGGTTTGTGGTTTATGCGAGGTAATACTGATTTTCTGTCCAATCAAATGATTTAACAGCGTTGATTTGCCGACATTGGGACGACCAATCAAGCCAATATAACCACAACGAAAATCTGATTCTTTATTCATTACTGCAACTTGCTCAATGCGTTCTGTGCTGCCATTTGTTCGGCTTTGCGTCGACTCGTTCCTTCACCGGTTACTGTTTCTGATAATCCAGGCACGGCACACTCCACCCTGAAAGATTGTTGATGTGCCTCACCGTCGATTGCTGTTACAACGTATTCGGGCAAGGCAAGACTCCTGGCCTGCAAATATTCCTGTAGCTGTGTCTTGGGGTCTTTCTGGACATTATCAGGATCACATTGATCCAGTCGCTCAGTAAAATATTTCTGCACAAAAGCGGTTGCGGGTTCAAGCCCATTATCCAGATATATCGCACCGATAACTGCTTCAAAGGCATCGGCAAGAATTGAACTGCGGCGAAAACCACCACTTTTTAATTCACCTGAACCTAGTGATAAAAAATCGCCTAATGATATATCCCGGGCAATCTGCGCCAGAGTTTCTCCCTTGACCAGGCTCGCGCGCATACGACTTAACTCCCCTTCCTGCGCCCGAGGAAAGCGCTGGTAAAGCTCAATACTGATTATATAGCTAAGAATTGAATCACCGAGAAATTCCATTCTCTCATTGTTATCATTAGAAGCACTGCGGTGCGTTAATGCTGTTTGTAGTAATGTTGCGTCAGAAAATTCGTAACCGATGCGACGGCACAATACAGCAAGAGATTCCATTACTGAGAAGGGACCTCAATACGTTCCAGAAAAGTGACCACAATATCGTGATTGCCAAATATTTTTTTACGCACTTCATAATCAAGTTCAATAATACGCTTATTGTTTTGTTGCGTAATATAAATATTGTCTTTGGTCACATTCGTGACCATGTCAATGCGAAAACGCTTGTTCAGCGTCTGAATAATATCCTGTGGCGATTTTGTGCCAGTGGTTGGATCATTTTCAATCGAGCGCATTATCGAAGCCACATTAAATCGTTCTATATAAACAGGAATCAGCTTCAAAACAATGATGCCTACAAAGCAGACAAGCGCAATAATCAACACCCAGCCAATTGCGGTAACACCTTTTTGCCTTGAAATTGATTTCATTTGCATCACCTCAGTTTGTTTAATTGTTATTTGATTACGGTGCCAATTCGATTTAGTGAAGGGCCGTTACTTCCATTCCAGTTCATCCAGATAAAAAATGCACGCCCTACCAGGTTCTGGTCTGGAACAAAGCCCCATGCCCGACTATCGCGACTATTATCCCGATTATCGCCCATGACAAAATAATGGCCCGCAGGCACCTCCACTATAAAGTCAGATGACTGCATAAACGGGTTAACCAGTATGTCATGTTTGATATCGTTGAGGTTTTCATTCATATGGGCATATTTGCCATAGCTTTCGACATTATAAGTGCCTTTCTCAACCTGGACCTGTGGTTTGTCGTTCACATACAACAGCTTGTTGTAATAAGCGATTTTATCTCCAGGGACACCAACAACGCGTTTAATGTAATCAATGCTTGGATTTTCCGGATAGCGAAACACCACAACGTCACCGCGTTCAGGATCACTCAGGCTGATTATTTTTTTGTTCACTACGGGAAGTCGTACACCATAGGCAAACTTACTCACCAGAATAAAGTCTCCAATCTCTAAGGTTGGCAACATCGAGCCGGATGGAATTCGAAATGGTTCCGCAATAAATCCACGCAACACAAAAACAATCAAGACTACAGGAAACAGGAAACGCGCATATTCAACAACAATCGGTTCGTTAAGCTCGCCTTCCGGTGCAGGACTATTTTCAGCACGTTTTTTTGCAAAAAACAGGATATCAATACCCCAAATTACACCCGTTATAACGACCAGCACAAACAGGATTAATGAAAAATCTACACTCATTAGTCTTTCCCTACCTTAAGCACGGCTAAAAATGCTTCCTGCGGAATCTCAACTTTACCTACCTGTTTCATACGTCGTTTACCTGCCTTTTGTTTTTCTAATAATTTTCGCTTACGGGTGATATCACCACCATAGCATTTGGCCGTCACATTTTTACGCAAGGCCTTCACATTTGTTCTGGCTACTATTTTA
>JAOULB010000297.1 GCA_029882235.1 Gammaproteobacteria bacterium
TTCCAATACGAAAAATTCACGTTGCCTCTAAATCCTGTCTCCAAATTAACTTCTGACATTAATCAGGCTGACAACCCTGTCGGCTTATTGTCCTGGCATTAAATGTAGACGATGTTAAACCGCAATGTTGGCCCGGACAATATTCAATTTAACGAATCTGCCAATAAAATCCTAGACTTATATCGATGTGATTATGTTTGACTTGAGCATAATAGGCAAATCAGCCCATTCTCTATGAATTGGCTGAGATATGCCCATTACACGAATATGGTTAATTTTGCTGCTTATTTTCAGTCGCCGTTTTTCTCAGACGAATATGCAGTTCACGTAACTGCTTTTCGCTTACGGCTGATGGCGCCTGAGTAAGCAGACAACTTGCAGTCTGCGTCTTGGGGAAGGCCATAACATCGCGGATAGACTGTGCACCGGTCATCAACATCACCAGACGATCCAGGCCAAAGGCGATGCCTCCATGGGGGGGACAACCATATTTTAGTGCATCGAGTAGGAAGCCGAACTTATCCTGTGCCTCTTCAGGTCCAATACCAAGATGTTCCAGCACTTTCTCCTGCACCTGAGGACGATATATACGCATCGAACCGCCGCCTACTTCTGTACCGTTAAGGACCAGATCATAGGCGCGTGAGTAACAGTTACCGGGATCAGTATCGAGCAAGTCGAGATGGTCTTCTTTGGGCGCAGTAAATGGGTGGTGCAGTGCATGCCAGCGCTTTTCGCCTTCATCCCATTCAAACATGGGGAAATCAACCACCCATAAGGGTTTCCAGCCTCGCTCGACCAGACCACGATCATGGCCGAGTTTAACGCGCAGAGCACCCAGTGCTTCATTGACGATACTGGCCTTGTCCGCACCGAAGAAAATCAGATCACCATCTTCCGCAGCTGTTCGCTCCATAATGGCATCGACGGATTCATCGGGCAGGAATTTCAGAATTGGTGATTGCAGACCTTCACGCTTGTCGGCCCACTTGTTGACCTTGATGTAGGCCAGGCCTTTAGCGCCATAGATGCCGACGTATTTGGTGTAATCATCAATCTCTTTTCGAGTCAGTTCATTGCCCTGCGGAACACGTAAGGCTGCAACACGCCCTTTTGGATCTTTGGCCGGGCCACTGAAGACCTTAAAGTCAACGTTTTGCATCACATCAGCCACATCGACCAGCTCAAGCGGAATGCGTAGATCAGGCTTATCAGAGCCATACCGTAGCATGGCTTCGTCATAACTCATACGCGGGAAAGGATTGTGTAAAGGCTCTTCAATCACTTCAGCAAACAGCTTACGTATCATATTTTCCATGATACTCATGATTTCTTCTTCATCGATGAATGAAGTTTCTATATCAAGCTGAGTAAATTCGGGCTGACGATCAGCACGCAGATCTTCATCACGGAAACAGCGCACCACCTGAAAATAACGATCAACTCCTGACACCATCAACAACTGTTTAAATAGCTGCGGTGATTGGGGCAATGCAAAAAAGGCACCTTCATGAGTTCTACTCGGCACCAGATAATCACGCGCACCTTCTGGCGTGGCTCGAGTCAGCATGGGTGTCTCAACTTCAATAAAACCCTGTTCATCAAGAAAATTGCGAAGCAGTGTAGTAATCTTTGAACGAATTCGTAGTCGCTCCAGCATCTCTGGACGACGTAGATCCAGATATCGATAACGCAGGCGGTGTTCTTCTGAAACGGTGTCATCATCCAGCACAAAGGGGGGTGTCTCAGAGCGGTTAATGATTTCCAGCTCCAGTCCAAGTACCTCAACCATTCCCGTAGGCATATTGGGGTTGGTGGTCCCTTCAGGGCGGTTACGTACTTTGCCATGCACCTTCAACACAAACTCATTGCGAACTTGCTCGGCCAGGGCAAACATTTCAGGTTTATCCGGGTCATAAACGACCTGCAACATGCCCGTGCGATCACGCAGGTCAATAAAAATCACGCCACCATGATCTCGGCGCCGATGCACCCAGCCACAGACGGTAATCGTCTGGTCGATATGGGATTCGTTAATTTCGCCGCAATAATGGCTTCGCATTGTTTAAACCTGCTAAATGATTAGAAAATGAGGCGGGAATGTTACGTATTGAGGCGGTTGTGTGCAAGCGCGCCAGACCGATTGCATCCCCTTTCGCCGGGATTTAGTGCTATTTTTTGTCCGATTTTGGCGTGGGCTTGCCTGAATCCTTGGCAGCAATATTCTTCTTGTCACCTTTTTTAAAATCAGTCTCATACCAGCCCCCGCCCTTGAGGCGAAAACCAGCGGCTGAAATTTTCTTTTGTAGCTCTGCTTTGCCACAGGCCGGACATTCAGTCAGTGGCGCATCGCTAATTTTCTGCAGCGCCTCCATGTCGTGTCCACAGGCCTTACATTCATATTCATAGATTGGCATCTTAATTCCACCCGTACTCGTGTAGTGAGTCATCTAACGGGCGGCGATTATAGAATACTCTCTCGGCACAATCACCCTGTTCAGAGCCCAAAATTACAAAACAAGTCGCAGACCATTACCTCCAGCACTATGCTGATCAGCCCGGTGGGCACTCTCAATGGCCCGGAGTAGCTCAGTATGTTCATGCTCAGACAAACCACTTCGCAGGTAGATTTCTGCAGCACGCATGACACGATCCAGATAGGCAATGCGATAGTTATGATTTAGCAGGACTTTGGCCAGATGATGTGGATCTTCACCCTGTTCACGCATCCGTTTGGCCTCATCGATGGCAGTATGTACTTCATCATCCGTCGGCTTACCCATATCCAGTTCCTCTGTATAAACAATCAGACTTAAACGAGAGTAAACATCCGTTTTTGCTTGCTTGAAATGATCCAGATCAGCAGGAATCCGTTCCATGGAAAAATTTCCACCCAGCGGCGATATCTCCCAGTTAAACTGAGTGTGCTAACCTTGATGGAACAATAATTTTTACAGAAAATTCTTTAGTTATGATTAAACCCAGATCAATTCTTATTACCGGGTGTTCCAGCGGCATTGGTCTTTGTGTAGCCCAGGGCTTACATGATCGAGGACATCAGGTTATAGCCTCAGCCCGCAAGATGGAAGACGTGAAAAAGCTTCGTGCCCTGGGGCTTACCAGCTTACAACTGGATCTTGATGACTCGATTTCGATCCGCAACGCCGTCGTACAGACACTGGAAATGACCGAAGGCAAGCTCGATGCATTGTTTAATAATGGTGCCTATGGTCAGCCTGGTGCGGTGGAAGATCTTTCTCGTGATGTATTACGCGCGCAGTTTGAAACCAACCTGTTCGGCTGGCAGGAGTTAACCAATCGTGTCATCCCCATTATGCGCCAGCAGGGACATGGACGAATTATTCAAAATAGTTCGGTACTAGGGCTGGTCAGCATGGCCTATCGTGGTGCCTATAACGCAAGTAAATATGCGCTTGAAGGAATATCCGACACCATGCGTCTCGAA
>JAOULB010000298.1 GCA_029882235.1 Gammaproteobacteria bacterium
AGATAGCCAATACGATCCATTGGGTAATCGCTACGTGGTGATTTCCAGCGCTGGATATGCTGGGCGCGGATGGCCAGTTTGACAGCATCATCTGCATCTGGCGCGTATCTCTGCTGCATATCTGCCATGCGGTGAGAATAGAGTAATTCCTTTGGCCATTCCTTGCCATCAGCATCATTTTCAACATTTGGGTCTTCGGTATTCGCGGCATCAAATAATTCCACGGCTTTATCAAATAAGGCTTGGCTGGACATGCTTCTCTCGCGGTGACTAAGTTCAAAACAGATTAGAGCAAATCTTACAATTAGGCAATTTTCCTACCCATATCTCTTTTGGGTAAATTTAGCTGATTTTTTGTTATATGTAGGTATTTATGGCGTACCAATACAGCCTGGCTGCGATACTAGATAAGCGCACTACGGATTTGGAATTATAAAATTATTCTAATTAAATCAGACATGTAGAAAAGAATATTTAAAGTAACATCGGAACATACCGATACAATAAATAGTATATATTCCTGTGCAAATACGGGTGGTTGAAAATGTATGTTTCATCGGTGCTCCAGAAGTCATTATTTTATTCTTTTGTCTTTTTACCATTAGTTACCTTTTATCTGGCGACGCCAAAAATAGCGTTTGCTGATATTGGTTTATCCTTTGGCCTTTATACTTCCGATAAACCCACCACACTGGTTAAAAAATTCAGACCCATTCTTAATGAGCTGGAAAAAGATCTTAGTCACCGCATGAATACAAAGGTTTCAATTAAACTGAGTATTGCTAGATCATATGAACAGGGCATTAATGCCTTAGCTGAAGGGAAGGTTGATTTCTCCCGTTTTGGGCCAGCCTCATATATTCTTGCGCGAGAAAAAAATCCAGACATCTCTTTACTGGCGATGGAAGTTAAAAATGGACACAAACATTTTAAAGGTGCGATTTGTGTGCATAAAGATTCAAAAACAAACAAGATATCAGAGTTGAAAAATAAACGATTTGCATTTGGTGATGAACGATCAACAATTGGTCGTTATCTATCACAACAGTATCTATACGAACGAGGAATAAAATCAAAAGACCTGACTTTGTATGATTATCTCGGTAGGCATGACAAGGTAGGCTATGCCGTTGCTCAGGGGAAATTCGATGCAGGAGCATTAAAAGAGAGTACTTTAAAAAAGCTAATAAAAAAAGGACTGCCATTAAGAGCGATTGCACGATTTGATAATGTGAGTAAGCCATGGGTGGCGAGAAAAGGACTCGAGCCAGAAGTTCGTGCAGCCTTGAAAAAGGCATTGCTTGGTCTGAACGATAAAGATGTCCTGAAAGCGATTAAAAAAGATGGGTTTGCAGAGACAAATTATCAGGACTATGAGCGCGTGAGCCAGGCAATAAAATTGAACAAGAAATTCTTCAGTGAATAATGGCTAAGTATTTTTACCAAAAGTGGCCGCTCCTGGCGCAAATAACAGCTGCGCTTCTTATTCTGTGTGCGTGCATTGTAATAGCAACAGGCGAATACGTACGACATACCGAACATTCCTATTTGTTAAAAAATATCGAAGATAATAAACGGCGGTTAATTGATATAATCGGTTCTTCAGCAATAGAATCAATTATTACTGAAGATGCCCCCGTGTTGAATACGATCGTCAGTCAGCTTACCACTTCGAGCAGTGATATTACTTTATTAAAAATATTAAATGAAAATAATGTGGTGCTTGCAGAATGGTCTAGCAAAGAGGCTGTTAGTGATAAAGATATGTTATCTCATTCTGAGCCAATCATTTTTGAAGGAGAGGTGTTCGGGTTTATTGAGTTGAACTGGAATTTAAGTAATAAAAGAGCAGATATTGATAAGCATATTGCGGGAACATATATATTTAATTCAATATCGCTTTTCTTTTTAACGGTAATAAGTATTGTTGGCGTTAACTGGTTGGTGATCAGGCCGCTGCACGATATTGAAATGCGTCTTTTGCATCATGCAAAAGGTAAAAAAATATCTAAAAATAAAATAAAAAGCTCACGCGAATTTATTAATCTTTATGGCGCGGTTGATAAAATTCGATCTTTAACAACCTCAAAGGATCGATTACAAAAAGAGGTCGAGCAACGTCGGCAGGCACAACAGGAGCTTGCCAGGGCGCGTGATGCTGCAGTAACCGCTACCAGAGCAAAGAGCACATTTCTGGCTAATATGAGCCATGAGATTCGAACCCCACTAACCGCTATTATTGGTTTTTCTGAGTCTCTGTTGGATGGCGATCAAACTATGTCTGACCGGGTTGATTCAATCCAGACCGTTATACGTAGTGGTAAGCATTTGCAGTCACTCATTAATGACATTCTGGATTTATCAAAAATAGAAGCAGGAAAGCTGGATATAGAAGTTGTTGAATCACCTCTATTTGAAATCCTTGCAGATGTACATGCACTTGCATTACTTCAGACAGAAGAAAAAGAACTCTATTGTAAGCTGGATTATCATTTTCCATTGCCAGAGATATTCCTGACAGATTCATTACGGCTCAAACAAATTCTCATAAACCTGTGTAGTAATGCAATTAAATTTACTGAGTCAGGTGGGATTACTATTGATGTTAGTTTTAACGAAGATGGAAATCTGTTAGTTATTAAAGTCATCGATACAGGCATTGGTATGACGCCGGAGCAACAGGAAAAATTATTTAAAGCCTTTAGTCAGGCCGACGCGTCTACAACGCGTAAGTTTGGTGGTACAGGATTGGGCTTACATCTTTCTCAATTACTGGCGAATAAATTAAATGGCAATATCACGGTAAAAAGTGCAGAAGGGCAAGGAAGCTGTTTCACCTTGACGCTGGATAATGGCAGGGTCGAACAACAAAAACTGATCAATGCAGTTCCTGATCATTCTAAGGTCAAGGTAGAACAAACTGTTTATACCTTATCAGGCCATGTGCTTCTTGCAGAAGATAATCTGGATAACCAGAGACTCATTTCATTTTTAATTAAAAAGCTTGGTGTTGATGTGACGTTGGCAGAGAATGGAGAAAAAGCTGTTGAACTGGCGCTGGCCAATAAGTTTGATCTTATCCTGATGGACATGCAGATGCCTGTCATGGATGGCTTAAGTGCAACGCGCTTATTACGCGAGAAAGGGTATCAGGGAACGATCATTGCCTTAACGGCAAACGCCTTACGTAAAGATAGAGATGACTGTCTGGCAGCAGGTTGTGATGATTTCCTGACAAAGCCTATTGATCGAAGTCGGTTTGCTCAGGTTATCTCGGAGTATTTACGCAACGATGACAGTCCAGATTATCGACAGGAATCTAGTTTAGACAGTATTACCTCATCACTGATTGATGATCCCGATGTGGCTGATTTATTAGAAAAATATATCGAAAACTTGCCCGCTATTGTTGAAGAGATCAAAACGGCTCATGCTGGCAATGACTACGAGACCTTGCG
>JAOULB010000017.1 GCA_029882235.1 Gammaproteobacteria bacterium
CGCACTAGTCATTACCTCGATTGTATTAGTGGTTGGCTTCCTGGTGCTGGCGACGTCAAACTTCAAATTGAACTCGGGAATGGGCACATTGACGGCAATTGTGATCACCCTGGCCCTGGCTGCGGATTTCCTGTTCCTGCCCCCATTGCTGATGAAGCTGGACAAGATAAAGCTAGCCTTAAAAAGCTGAAAGAGCTAATCCATTGATAATTCTGCATAAATTCGATTATTTGACAGCCTACCTACTAGTAGGTATCGTGCGTGCCATGAGTGAGAGAAAACAGCAAATCCTCGAGCATGCCGCGGAATTAGTCGCGACGGTCGGTTTTGACAGTTTCAGTTACAACGATCTGTCCGAACGTCTTGGCATTACCAAGGCCAGTCTACATCACCACTTTCCAAAGAAAGAAGATCTGGGACTTAGCCTGCTTGATCAAATGATTGCCTTCAAGGAACAGATACGAGATGAACTTTTACAGGTAGCTGATACACCGCTACATCGACTGCTAGCCTATCTGGCCTTTTATCGAGAAATTTGCGCTGACGCAAACTGTTCCCAGATTTGTCCGATTAGCTCATTACAGGCTGAGATCAATGTCATTCCTGAAAGCATGCGCGACAAACTCAAGATCCTTGATGAAATTGAATCAAGAATGGTCACCGACTTACTCACTGAAGGTCGATCCTCTGGTGAAATGAGCTTTGCGGGCGAACCTGCACATCATGCCATGATGCTGATCTCGGCGATTAAAGGAGCGTTACAGTTTTCACGATCGCATGGGATCGAAGTTGTTGATAACACAATTACCCAATTGAAATTTACTTTAGGGCTCAAACCCGATTAATGCAATTAGAGCCACACTCAGAATTATATAGATTTGTCAGGAGAAAAAAATAATGGCCGAAGTGTCAATAAGTATAGATGTTTCAGATATGGAAAAAGCTGTTCTATTTTACACGAAGGCATTAGCTTGCTCTGAACTCCGCATAGGTTCAGATACAACAAAATTAAGCGCGGATAATGTGAATATTTTTTTATTAAAAAAAGAGCCCGAATCAAACCCACTTATCTCAGGTACATCTGCACGAAATTATGAACGACATTGGACCCCCGTCCATTTAGATTTTAATGTCTCCGAAATCGATAAAGCAGTATCCCTGATAGAAGAGTTTGGGGGCATTCACGAAGGTTCTGAATCTGGTGACTGGGGGACTGCCGCATTCTGTGCAGATCCTTTTGGGAACGGATTTTGTTTATGCCAGATAAATAATTAATGTATTACAGAATATTTTGTCCAACTAAAACATTATAACAGACCGGAATTAAATATAAGGAGATAACAATGCAAAACTCTTTTGCCAATAAATTTTCCCACCTTGTGCTGCATTACCGTTGGTGGATCATTGTCGCTTGCCTTGTAACTGTTTTCATAGCTGCGAGTGGTGGACGTTTTCTCCAGTTTACGAATGACTACCGTGTTTTCTTTTCAGAAGATAACCCTGAGCTACTGGCCTTCCAGAATATGGAGAAAAGTTACAGTAAAGATGACAACGTACTGATTGTCATCGCGCCAAAAGACAAAAATGTCTTTACCCGTAACACGCTCGATATTGTAGAAAAATATACCAAAGCGGCCTGGCAAATCCCATTTTCTATTCGTGTTGATTCTTTAAGTAACTTCCAGCACACCTATGCTAAAGGTGATGAGATGATCGTGGCTGATCTGGTGAAAAACGCCAGACAACTTAGCAAAAATCAATTAGAACAAATACGTAATATCGCATTAAATGAACCACAGCTTGTTAAGCGTAATGTTTCTGAGCAAGGACATGTCACCGGGATTAATGTCACCATCCAGCTACCAGGAATTGATCAGGTTGGTGAAGGCCCACTGGTTACCAAACACGCCAGGGAGCTTGCAGACAAGATTCGCGCAGAACATCCTGATGTCGATGTTTACCTGACAGGCATGGTGATGCTGAATACAGCATTTGGTGAAGTCTCCGAAAAGGATATGGCAACGCTGATGCCCATGACCTTTCTGGTTATTTTGATCAGCATCGGTATTTTGCTGCGTGGTTGGACTGGTACCTTTACAGCGCTATGGGTCATTATGTTTTCAATTATAACGGCCATGGGTCTTGCTGGCTGGTTCGGTGTAATGTTATCCCCACCAGTTGCCTCGGCACCGACCATTATTCTCACTCTGGCCGTTGCTAATGCTGTGCATGTGTTAGTTCCGTTTTTCCAGAACATGAAACAAAAGCTAAACAAGCATGATTCAATGGCAGAAAGCCTGCGCATCAATCTGCAACCTGTATTTCTAACCAGCTTGACTACAGCACTTGGTTTCCTGACCATGAACTTCAGTGACTCCCCTCCATTTCATGACTTAGGTAATACTGTAGCCATGGGTGTGATGACCTCATTTATTCTATCGGTCACGTTTTTACCCGCCCTGATGATGGTGCTACCTGTGAAGCAACCCAAACCACAGAGTGAAGATCACACATACATGCAAAAGCTGGCTGAATTTATTATTCATAACCAGAATAAACTTCTTCTAGGTATGGCGGCGATATTCATTGTACTGGTAGCCAGTATCCCTAAAAATGAACTTAATGATGAATGGGTCAGTTACTTTGATAAAAGTTTTCAGTTCAGAGTTAATACTGATTTTTCTACCGACAATCTGACTGGTCTGTACCGTATTGACTATTCTCTCAATGCTAAGGGTCAAGGCGGCATCAGTGAACCAGCTTATCTCGCCAAACTGGATAAATTTACCGACTGGTATGAGAAACAGCCTGAAGTCGTACATGTTCATACACTCAGCGACACCATCAAACGCCTGAATAAAAATATGCACGGCGATGATCCTGCAAGCTATCGTTTGCCAGAGAATCGAAATCTTTCTGCGCAATATTTATTACTGTATGAGATGTCGCTACCTTATGGCCTTGATCTAAACAACCAGATCAATGTCAACAAATCGGCCACGCGTCTGACCGTAACAACAGAGACCATTTCTGTTAAACAGATACTGGGACTGGAACAACGTGCGCAAAGCTGGTTAGCCAACAATGCACCGGAAATAAAATCAGATGGAACGGGTACTTCGATCATGTTTGCCCATATAGGCCAGCGCAATATTAAGAGCATGTTATTAGGCACCAGCCTTGCCCTGATCATTATCTCATTTATATTACTGATCGCCTTCAAGTCTGCAAAGATTGGTGCCATTAGTCTGATACCGAACCTGATCCCGGGTGCGATGGGTTTTGGGCTTTGGGGTATATTAGTTGGCCAGGTTGGAATGGGCCTGGCGGTTGTGGCTGGACTGACTTTGGGGATTGTGGTTGATGACACCGTGCATTTTCTTAGCAAGTACCTGCGTGGGCGTCGTGAAAAAGGCCTTAACCCAGAAGATGCTGTACGCTATGCCTTTTCTACTGTCGGCACAGCACTGGTATTTACCTCCATTACCCTGGTCGCCGGTTTTATGGTACTGGCAATGTCAACATTCAAAATGAATGCGCATATGGGTATGTTAACTTCGATCACAATTATCTTTGCGTTGGTTGCAGACTTTTTATTCCTGCCACCATTATTAATGAAGCTGGATCGAGAAACAGAGAGCGAAAATGAATCCGATGATGATGCTATTATTGAACCCGCATCAGCATAGACTAAGCTATTATTGAAAATAAAAAAGGATGACTATAATGACAAAACGAATTTTTATTCTGCTGCTCAGCACACTCATATGGAACACCGCACTGGCACAAACGCCAGAGGAAAAAGGTTTGGCGATCGCTGTTGAAGCGGATAAGCGCGATACTGGCTGGAAAGACAGTTCCTCTGAAATGTTTATGACCCTGCGTAATTCACAGGGCCAGGAGAGTAAACGTCGTATGCGCACCAAAGCCCTTGAGGTTATTGGTGATGGTGATAAGTCACTAACAATCTTTGATCAACCTCGCGATGTTAAGGGCACGGCGTTTTTAAGCTTTACCCACTCCAAAAAACCTGATGACCAATGGCTCTACCTGCCTGCATTAAAACGTGTAAAACGTATTTCATCGGCAAACAAATCTGGTCCGTTTATGGGTAGTGAGTTTGCCTATGAAGACATCTCTTCACAGGAAGTTGATAAGTACACCTATAAATACCTGCGTGATGAAAAACTGGAGGGTAAGGACTGTTTTGTCATTGAACGTAAACCGACTTATGAGTACTCTGGTTATACACGCATGGTGTCATGGGTGGATAAAAACATGTATCAGGCAAGAAAAGTGGAATTTTATGACCGTAAAAACTCATTAATCAAAACCCTGAGTATGAGCAAGTTCAAACAATACAAAGGTAAATTCTGGCGTGCGCTGCAAATGGACATGATGAATCATCAGACTAAAAAAAGTACCACGTTGGAATGGAAAGACTATAAGTTTCAGTCTGGCCTGAAGAGTCGTGACTTTGATAAGAATGCCCTGAAGAGACTCCGCTAAAACGACTTCGTTAGAAAACGTCTACGTTATTAATATGTTTTATAAAAAGTCATTTATATTCCTGTTACTGATCACACCGCTGCAATTTAGCTGGGCGGAGTGGTCAGGTTCAGTATCGCTGGAGTATCGTCACTTTACTGAAGAACCACTTTATCCCAATCAACACGATGGCGCTAACAGCAGCATTGCCTTTCAACCGGAATACAATCACTCCTGGAATAATGGTCGTCAGCTGTTCAGCTTTATTCCTTATGTGCGTGAAGATGAAAACGATGAGGAACGCAGTCAGGCCGATATCCGTGAACTCAGCTGGCTGACCGCCAGTGAGAACTGGGAATTACGTCTGGGTATTCGTAAAGTGTTCTGGGGTGTGACGGAATCACAACATCTGGTTGATATTATTAATCAAAGTGATCTTGCTGCAAATATCGATGGTGAAGACAAGTTTGGTCAACCCATGATCAACCTCGCCTTGATTGGTGACTATGGCACGCTGGATCTGTTTGTGCTGCCCTATTTTCGTGAGCGTTCTTTCCCTGGTGAAGAAGGTCGTTTGCGTGGCCTATACCCTGATGTTACTCGGGATGCGATTTATCAGTCTGATGATGAAGAAAAACATATCGACTATGCTGCCCGCTGGTCTAAGAGCATTGACGTCTGGGACATTGGCCTGAGTTATTTCAATGGCACGAGTCGCGATCCAATTATTAACCCATTAATGGATGGACCACCAATCTTTGTTCCTTATTACGCCTTAATCCAACAGCTTGGCCTCGACCTTCAAGCAACAGTCGATAGCTGGTTGTGGAAACTTGAATACATTAATCGTGATAGTGACTTTGAATCATATAATGCCGCCACTCTTGGCCTTGAATACACCTGGTTCGGCAATGCCGAGTCGCCCTCTGATTTAGGTCTGGTACTGGAATATCTATACGATGATCGTGGCGACTCAGCCGCAACACCGTTTGAAAATGATATTTTCCTCGGCCTGCGTGTCGCTCTCAACGATACCCAAAGCACCGATGCCCTGATTGGCTTCATCAAGGATCTGGACAAAGATACGACTATATATAGTATAGAGGCCAGTCGACGTGTGGGTGAGAGCTGGAAGCTCAGTCTGGAAGCTCGGATTTATGAGTCCAATGATGCTACCGATGCTAATCTCTACGCCATCCGCGATGATGATTATGTGCAAATGGAATTGTCCTATTACTTCTAAGAAGCGACTATAGCCTTTCCCTCACTAATATTAATTGGTTATCTCAGTCCCTCATGCTGATCTTTCTGCAATAATATCCTGTAGAATAAGGCGTTTCGCACAGACACTAACTTCGGTTAGCGAGAATCATTCCAGCAGGGGAGTAAATTGAGTCACGGTTTAAACAGGGCTTTTCGGGCCAAGATGCGCGGAGAAAAATTTCTGCGTTCGACTGTCCAGGGAGGGGTCGATCCAATTGATTTTCTTAGAAATAATCTATTTGAAGCCTCTCCTCATATCAGTCTGATTGGAAAATCAGCCGGTCGCTATCGCTTTAATTTTGTCAAAAATGGCGATGCGATCTCGATCCGCCTGTCTGCAAATGACCGCAGCCGCAGCTCAAACACCTTCCGTGCACTGTGGTGTCCCTATGTGCCGACAGCCAGCTCGAAGATTATTCTCTCTGATCAGGCCAATTATCTGTTTACACCGGCAATTACCGGCGGGCTTATCGAAATCAATGGCGAGCAATTCACCCATCATGGTGAAGTCATCAAAACAGGCATTGCACCACGCCTGCATCATCTCGTTCGTGGTGGCATGCTGGGCCATAGAAAATGGGACAAAGGCGTGTATTCAACTTCGGTCGTCTTTGGCGTGCGCAAAGATAATGGCTGGGACTTCTATCAACAGAGCTTTAATCGTGGTTCTGCCATACCGCTACCAAAGGGGCAGGTCACGCAGATCTAAGTCAGGACTGTTTTTGCAACTGCAAGTGTCCCACCGTATCCAGACTACAACGCCAACCGGCATCAATAAACGTCGTTGCCACGGTTTCAACAATTAATGCAGGACCGGTAATCTGATCACCCACCTGCAATGAATGTCTCTCCAGCACTGGTACATCATCACTAAAACCATAGAGTTTTGCATTAGCTGGCTGCGCTGAATTACCCGCTTGATGTTGTATTTCTAACTGGCTCGCTGGACTCTTTATTGCCACGCGAATGTTCACCAGTTCAACGGCTAGATCAAGCTCATGCCCATAACGTTGTAGATGCAGGGCATGGAACTGTTTAATTGATTGCTGGCAATCCTGCCATTGCACATTCAAGGTATAGGACTGGCCCCGATAGCGTAAATCGAGACTGCGATTGATCTGCAGCGATGCTTCATCAACAGCTTCGGCAATCAATCCCGCCCTGCCCTGCTCGATCAATTCATCAAATAGAGGTTCAATGGTCTGGGCATGGGTATCCTGCAACAAAACATTGATAGTACGCGATAGCTGACGTTCGCGTGGCGCAACCAGCATACCCAGCGCCGAAAGCACTCCGGCATGCACCGGGATCATTGCCTGCTTCATGCCGAGTGCATCCGCTAGCGCGCAGACATGCAGACCACCAGCACCACCGAAAGAGACCAGCGTCAGATCAGCCGGATTAATACCACGCTGGATCGACATCACCCGTAGCGCCTGCGCCATGTGTTCATTGGCGATGCGAATAATCCCCGCTGCGGTTTCTTCAACACTCAAACCAAGTGGCTGAGCCAGCCTACTGATGGCATCACGTGCCGCAATAAGATCCAGCTGCATGTTACCGCCCAAAAAGGCATCGGCCTGTATTCGACCCAGCACCAGATTGGCATCGGTCACCGTCGCATTCTGGCCTCCTTTGCCATAACAGGCCGGGCCGGGATCGGCACCGGCCGACTCGGGACCAACCTGCAACAGACCACCCGTATCGATCCAGGCGAGCGAGCCACCACCCGCGCCAATGGTATGCATGTCGACCATCGGTACGGCGACCGGATAGGCGCCAATCTGACCTTCACTGGTGAGACTGATTTCACCGTCGATCAAGGACACATCGGTTGAGGTGCCGCCCATGTCAAAAGTCAGTAAGCGCTCACGCCCGGTTTGCTGACCAATATAGTGCGCTGCAGCCAGGCCCCCAGCCGGGCCAGAAAGGAGCATGTGCACGGCCTGTTGCCCGGCCTGTTCAGCGGCAATGGTGCCCCCTGAACTCTGCATCACAGAAATCTGTGCCTGTGGCGCACCTTCACACAGGCGTTGTAAATAACCCTGCACCAGTGGCCCAACCCAGGCATTGAGCCAGGTCGTCATGCCCCGTTCATATTCTTTATATTCTGGCAAGATTGCCGACGATCTGGATATAAATAACGAAGATGGCAGCACGTTCTCGATCATTTTCTCGAAGTTATCATCCAGATATGAGAACAGCAGGTTGATGGCCACGGCCTGCGGGGCGAGTGTTTCCACCTGCTGTCGTAACTGTTGAAGCTGCTCATCCGTCAGTGGTTCAAGCACTTCGCCATTGGCCGCGAGTCGGCCACCCGTCTCGAGGCAATATTCTCGTGGCACTGGCGGTGCTACCGGTTTGGGCTGCAGATTATAGAGCTCGGCACGGGCCTGGCGACCAATCGTCAGAACATCGGCCAGACCATGGTTGGTGATATAGACTGTGCGTACGCCCTTACCTTCCAGCACGGCATTGGTGGCCACGGTTGAGCCATGCACCATATAGAAAGGTGCATCGTTTGCCAGCCCCAACTCGCTGATGCCCTGCAATATGGCCTGCTCAGGTTGGCGCGGTGTCGACAACACCTTATGAATGCGCAGTTTATTATCCTGCCACAGGACAAAGTCGGTAAAGGTACCGCCCGTATCCACACCCAATACACATTTATTCAATCGTTAAACCCTTTTGTTTGTGTCGACCAGCCCCTTGCCAAGACGAGCGTGTTGCATATAATTTGAGGCCATAATCCTAACACAGGCGCGTTATAGAACTGGACGTGTTAAGGTAGCTAAATAAAGAGTGAACTTCTGCAAAAAATATGAAGACTGACACTCTGATAAAAACAACAAAGCCTAAATAAAATGAACGACGCTAAACTCATTACGGTAGAACACCTGTCACGCAACTTTGGCCCAATCCAGGCCGTCAGTGGCGTTGACTTTGAACTTAAGCGCGGCGAAGTGCTGGGCTTTCTTGGTCCAAATGGTGCGGGCAAATCCACCACCATGCAAATGATCACCGGTAATCTTGCCCCAAGCATGGGACAAATCCAGATCTGTGGTGTTGATCTACTCGACCAGCCCAAACAGGCCAAGGCCGAGATCGGTTATTTACCCGAACAGCCCCCCGTATATCGTGACTTTACCGTTGATGAGTATCTTGATTTCTGTGCCCGCATTAATCGCATGCCCAGAGATAAAATCAGCAAGGCCGTTGATCAGGCCAAGCAACGCTGTGGTCTGACTGAAGTCAGCAATCGCCTGATCGGCAATCTATCGAAAGGCTATCAACAACGTGTCGGTATCGCACAGGCGATCATCCATTCACCCGCCATTGTAGTGCTGGATGAACCAACCGTCGGGCTTGATCCGATTCAGATCCGCGAAATTCGTAGTTTGATTCGCGAGTTATCCGCCGAACATGGCGTGATTTTGTCGACCCATATTCTGCCTGAAGTGCAAATGACCTGTGACCGTGTGCAGATTATTAACAAGGGCAAGCTGGTGTTTTCTGATGAAGTCGCCAATCTCGATGAGCGCATGCGCGCGACAACCTTATTAATCGAACTGGTGAACCCACCTGCAGAATCAGAACTGGAACAGTTAGCCGGTATTTCAAAAGTCGAGAACATTGGCAATCAACAATATCGTTTGCACCACGCTCAGGGTGAAAACCCGGCTGAAGAAATCGCCAAACAGGCCGTGAATGCCAACTGGGGTTTACGTGCACTAACACCGGAACGCAAATCGCTTGAACAAATCTTTGTTGAGATCACCAGCGCCGAGCAGGCTCACCATGAAACAGAGGAGGCTGCCGCATGATGGTACTGACACTGGCACAGCGTGAGATCCGCAGTCTGTTTTATTCACCATTGGCCTGGGCCATTCTGGCTGTCACGCAGTTTATTCTGGCTTATTTATTCCTGGCACAACTGCAGGAGTTTATTCGTCTACAACCACAGTTACGTGTACTGGAACAGGCACCCGGCTTAACCGATGTCGTCATCGTGCCCATGTATTCAAGTGCGGCATTTATCTTAATGATGGTTGTGCCACTGTTAACGATGCGACTGGTGAGTGAAGAGCGCCGCAGCCGTAGCCTGACCTTATTATTCTCTGCACCTATCAGTATGACTGAAATTATTATTGGCAAATTTCTGGGTATTGTCGCCTTCCTGTTGATCATTACCGGCATGATGACCCTGATGCCTTTGTCTTTAAGTGTTGCAGGTAGTCTTGATTATGGTCTATTAACTGCAGTGGTTATTGGCCTGATCCTGATGATCGCGGCCTTTGCTTCGGTTGGGCTGTACATGTCGACGCTGACGATTCAACCCACGGTTGCAGCCGTTAGCACCTTCGGCATATTACTCTTACTCTGGATCATCGACTGGGCCGGCACCAAGGTCGCCGATGAAAATGCCAGTGGCGCATTAACCTATCTCTCCATGCTGCGTCACTTTGAATCTTTAACCCGCGGTGTATTTAATTCCAGCGACATTATGTATTACCTGTTATTTATCACAACATTTATTGTGCTCAGCATTCGTCGCCTTGATGCTGATCGTCTACAACGCTAGTAAAAAGAAGATTCAATGGAAGTTACTAAGAAATCACGCCTGCAATTTCGAACTCAGAACATCATTTTTGTCGTTCTATTTCTAACTGTTATCAGTTTACTGGCCTGGTTGTCACATCGCTATAATGCCGAGATGGACTGGACGGCAACCGGTCGAAATACCCTGTCAGATTCAACCATTGAATTACTTAAACGTATTCCTGAACCGGTTAAAATTACTTCTTTCGCCACGGACAGTGAGCTGGTGGCGATACGAAAAAATATACGCGACATGCTGGCGCGTTATCAGCGTTATAAAGACGATATCGAATTAATCTTTATTGATCCCAATACCGAGCCGGATAAAACCCGCGCCATGGGTATTCAGATCGATGGTGAGCTGGTTATCGAATATAAAGATAAAACTGAACACGTCACCCAGCTGAAAGAAGAAAACATCACCAATGCGCTACAGAGGCTACTACGCAGTGGTGATCGTACTATGGTCTTTCTATCCGGCCATGGTGAACGCAAGGCCAATGGCCGAGCGAATCACGACTATGGCACTTTTTTTCAGGCGCTGGGTAAACGTGGTCTGAAAACAAATACCCTGTCGCTTTCAAGCAAACCTGAGATTCCAGATTCTGCTGCGGCACTGGTCATCGCCAGCCCACAGATTCCATTACTTAAGGGCGAAGTCAAACTGATTCGCGACTTTGTAAAGAAAGGCGGTAACCTGCTCTGGATTATGGATCCGGGTGAAAAAAATGGCATGGATAAACTGGCACAGGATATTGGTATTATTGTGCAAGCGGGCACGATTGTTGATCCGACCACACAGGCACTTGGTATTCGTGACCCATCCTTTTCGATTGTCGCGGAATACCCACCGCATCCGATCACAAAGAATTTTAGTTACCTGACCCTGTTTCCACGGGCTTGTAGTCTAAAACAGGATGAAAAAACAAAAGACAAATCAGACTGGGATGTGGCCAGATTCTTAAACAGCGCACCACAAAGCTGGGTTGAGTTATCGGCAATGAAAGGTCTGCTTGCCTTTGATGAGGGCAAAGACCTGAAAGGCCCCGTCGCGATTGGCCTGGCACTAAGCCGCGAACTAAAAACAGGGAAAGGTAAAACGGAAAAAACCAATGAACAGCGTATTGTCGTCATGTGTGATGGCGACTTTATCTCCAACGCCTTCCTTGGTAATCAGGGCAACCAGCAGATGGGTGAAAACATTCTTAACTGGATTGGTCATGATGATTCATTTATCGAGATCCCCATCAAGTCTGCGCCAGATAAGGAAATCAATTTGGGTCAGGGCGCAGGTATCACCATCTCACTGATATTCCTTGTTTTACTGCCACTGGGCCTGTTAATCAGTGGTGTGATAATCTGGTTAAAACGCCGCAAGCGTTAACACTAAACGACATCAAATGAATTCCCGTTTAATTTTAAATATTGGCCTGCTTGCCATCATTGGCATACTGGTGTTACTGGTCAAGTTTGAACCCGGTAAAGAACCTGAACCTGAAAAAATTCGCCTGACACCTTTAACTGAAGAAAATGTGAATCATATTTTTATCCAGCGCAAAGGCTTGCCTGATATAGAACTGGAAAAACGTAATAAAGTCTGGTTTATGCTCAAACCCTATCCGCTACTTGCGAATGATTTTCGTGTCAGCAGCGTGACACGTGTGGCCAAAATGGTCAGTCATATCCAGTACAAACTGGATAAAGTAGATATTAAAAAATTCAAACTCGATAAACCGGAAGCGACCATTCGTTTTAATAAGGAATACACGGTTGAAGTCGGCAGCAATGAACCGATAAAACGCCGTCGCTATGTTAAAAGTAACAATCAACTGCATATCGTCAATGATAATTTCTATTATCAGGTCATGAGTAAGGCAACAACCTATGCCGCGTATAAGCTTCTTTCTCCTGAAATATCATTAAGCAAGCTTGAACTACCCGGCTTGCAGGTCGAATTTAAAGATAATCAATGGCATGTTAAGCCACGCCCCAAAGATTTTTCTGCCGACAGTCTTACCAATCTACTGAATGAATGGCGTAACGCCCAGTCACTGGAGATTGAAAAATATGAAGGCCCTCGACTGAAAGATAAAATCACACTTCGCATGCAAGATTCACAACAAGCTATTTCTTTTGCTGTGAAGAAGGACAAACCGGATGTTTATCTCATTCGGAATGACCTCAAACTCCAGTACAAGCTTACAGATGATATGTATCAGAAGCTCATCACACTCGTGCCACTGGAATCAGACGAAGCGACTGAGGATAAAGACGCGGCCGATAAAAAGCCGTAATTTAATCGCCTCGATATTCTATCCCTATGCCTGAACTACCCGAAGTCGAAACAACGCGCCGTGGTATTGAGCCCCATCTACTGGGGCATAGTTTCACTGGTGCCGTAGTTCGACAGCGCCAGTTACGCTGGCCAGTTCCTGCCCGATTAAACAGTTTGATCAAAAACAAAACAATTAAATCTGTCGACCGGCGTGGCAAATATATAATCATTCGACTGGAAGATGGTGCACTGCTGCTTCATCTCGGTATGTCTGGCAGCCTGCGTGTGATTGAACAGGACGCTCAGGCACAAAAACATGATCACGTTGATCTATTAATCGATAATAACAAATGTATCCGCCTGCATGATCCGCGTCGTTTTGGATCCATTCACTGGATTAAGGGTGATCCCGAGCAACATAAACTACTCTGCGATCTTGGACCAGAACCACTGGAAGAAAATTTCAAACCTGAGCTTCTCTTTTCACGCTCGCGTAAACGCAAACTGGCCGTTAAATTATTTATCATGGATAGCAAAACCGTCGTTGGTGTGGGTAATATCTATGCCAGCGAAGCCCTGTTCAAAGCAGGCATTCGCCCCGGCAAGGCAGCGGGACGCGTCAGCCGTGCTGAATATGAAAAACTGTATCTAGCTATTAAACAGATACTCACTCAGGCAATTAAGGCAGGCGGGACAACCTTGCAGGACTTTACCAACAGTGAAGGCAAACCAGGCTATTTTAAACAGGAGCTTTCTGTCTATGGTCGTGCTGATGAGCCCTGCTTGATTTGTAATAGCAAAATAAAACAGATCACAATGGGGCAACGCTCAACATTTTACTGTCCGCAGTGTCAGAAATAATATGGAAGAAATAAAAGATATTGTCTTTGATGTTGGAAATGTTCTAATCGAGGTTAGGCATGATGCCTGGCAGGACTTTTTGCAACAGAACGGTGCTGGACAGCTATCG
>JAOULB010000299.1 GCA_029882235.1 Gammaproteobacteria bacterium
CCGAATTAGTTAACCAGACGATAGACTGGCTGGACAATAATGGATTGCCATCTGGAGTTGATGGAGCAGATGATTCCGAATATCTAGGGTTGAACCCTCCATATCTGGCGGCGAATCGTATGATGACCAGCGCCAGTGAAATGTTCCACCTGCTCCGGTTAAGATCTTTCGATGAAAATAATAATGACAATAGAGGATATCGGCGTTTACTTGGTAGGTTAATAACAGAGTTTCGAGAATTGATTGCTTTACCTCGGAATACGCCAATCAATGTAAATACAGTTAATTCGCCAGATATTTTTCGAGCAATTGTCGCAGGATTAAGTGAACAGGATGCGTCTGCGTTGCATGACAGGGTTTTCGGAACGGGAATAAGTGGTAATATTGCAAGTCTTAAAAATGCAACGAATCTATTTGGTGCTAATGACTTTGCCGACGTTAATGAGTTCTTAGGTCACGCTCATGTTAGCCCAGCCACAAACATTAATGCCATGAATTTTGAGCTCGGTGTTACTAGTGAGTATTTTATGCTGACCATTGAGGTACAAAGGGAAGGATTGACAGTCTATATGAACAGTATTTTACATCGAACTGGAGCAAATAACGCTCGTCGGGTGAATGTCATCCATCGTAGCCTTGGACGCTGGGGAGTAATTTAGTTTTGGCACGCCAATTATTCATACGACTGGAAAGAACAGGCACGGTAGAACCAGTATCAGATGATGCTGAACAGTTAAGCCTGCCCGCTTATCGTGCCAGCTGGCTGGTGCTGGATAATGGTCGTCCACTGGGCAATATTATGCGTGGCGATCTGTCCACTGCAGTGCCGCTGGCCAATAATGCACAGATCGTCGTGACGATTCCTGGCGAAGATATTCTGCTGCTGGATATCGCCATGCCTGGCCGCAATCTTCAGCGCCTGCGAAATGCGGTGCCTTATGCGGTTGAAGATCAGCTTGTTGATGATGTTGATAGTTTACATTTTTCCTTGAGTCAGCAAACGGTAGAGGGTAAATACACCGTCGCAGTGATTGACCGCGAAAATATGCGTGGCTGGTCGAAAGTGCTGGAAAAGGCTGGGTTGCAGGCGCATAGCATTATTCCGGATGCACTGGCCTTGCCCTATAAAGAAAAGACATGGAGCGTTTTTGTTGATGAAGATCGATTGCTGGTACGCACCGGTCGATATTCTGGTTTTGCCTCCAGTGCCATGAACCTTGAGTTATTGCTCAAAGCTGCGATCAATGAAGCAAGCAATAAACCAGATGTTATCAATCTTATCCTCCAGTCAGGTGATGAAAGAGACTATCCTGAAAGCATAACCGATATCCCGCTGGTTAAAGAAACTTATGAACAGGAAACACTGGCCCTGCTGGCCTGTGACTATGATCAACAATCATCCATCAATCTATTACAGGGCGACTACAGTCGTCGTGAAAATATCAGTAAGCATGTACGGCCATGGTATCAGGCCGCGGCATTACTACTCGTCTGGCTGGTCTGGCAGGGCAGTGTGAATTTCTACCAGGGCTTTCATCTTCAGACTGAAAGCAAGGCGTTGAATAATCAGATGACGCAGCTTTATCGTAAAACCTTTCCTGGTTCACGTAAGGTTGTTGATGCACCTGCGCAGATGCGCCAGAAGCTAAAAGAATTACGTAAGCAAAGTGGCAAGAGTCAGACCAGTTTGCAGGAAATGTTGGCGGCTGCTGCACCTGCCTTAAGCGCAACCGATGGATTGGTCTTGAATACTCTGCGTTACAACAATGGGCGCATGGATCTTGAGTTTGATGTGAAGGATTTACAGACGCTGGAAGCACTCAAACAACGTCTGGTGAAAAATTCTGACTGGAAGGTCGATATCCAATCGGCGTCGTCGCGTAAGGATAAGGTCGAAACTCGAATGCAGATTCGGAGTAAAGGCTCATGAATGATATAAAAGTACAGATCAAAACCTGGTTTGATGGACTGAACCCACGCGAACGTAAACTCGTGCTCGGTACGGGCATTTTTCTGGTGATTTTCTTTTTGCATCAGCTTGTGTGGGAACCTTTAGTTGGTCGTGCAGCAAAACTCGAACAGAAAGTGGCAAAACAGCAACAGGATTTACTCTGGATGCAGCAGGCCGCGCAGGAAGTAAGTCAGCTCAGTGGCGGTTCTCGTCCAGCATCATCAGGCTCTCTACTTGGTGTGATTGAACGGACTGCACGTCAAAGTAAATTAGGTGATTCAATTCGTAAGGTTCAGCCCGAAGGTAAAGATGGGGTCAGGGTCTGGTTGGATAAAGCCCCGTTTGATGATGTGATGCACTGGCTGGATGGTTTGCAAACTAAGCAGGGCGTCAGTGTGACTAATTTTTCTGTTGAACGTCAGTCAGAACCCGGCCGTGTCAATGTTCGAATATCAATTGGTAAATAATGAAAAAAATAAAATTTAACAAAGGCTGGACGAAGTTCATTATTGTGGGCGTCGTAGCCTATCTGATTTTTATTATTGCAGAGTTCCCTGCGGCGGTTGCGTATCAGTATTTTGTTCAACCGCTCGATAAAAAACGCGCGGTTAATCTGCAGGGCCTGAGTGGCACGCTTTGGTCAGGTAAGGCTGCGCAAAGTCGTGTTGCCAATATTACCCTGGGCCAGTTGCAATGGGGTATTCAGTTTATGCCATTACTGATGGGTAAACTGGGGCTTGATATCCAGCTTGAAAATAATCGAGATCAAATCAATGCTGAACTCACTGCAGGTATGAGTGGGGTGCTTGAGGTGAGTAATCTGCAGGGACAGGTGCCGGTAACCACCTTTACCCCGCTATTTTATGGACTGCCTATAGCTGTGAAAGGACAGGTGTCTGCTGATATTAAACATGCAGAAATTAAGCAGGGTCGTAAGATTATCGTTGATGGTAAAGCAACCTGGCATAACGCTGCTTTAACTGCACCAACGGCCTTTGAGTTTGGTAATCTGTTTGCCGCGTTTCGCCCACAGCCGGATGGAACAAAAATACTTCTCTCTGATCAGGGCGGGCCTCTGACTTTAGAAGGAACGATTCAGATAAAAAACAGTGGTGAATATAAAGCCAATATCTATCTGGGCTCACGTGGTGATAACGCTGATCTGAAAAATGCCTTAAAAATGCTGGGCCGCACCAATCCACAAGGTAAGATTTTAATCACTCGCACAGGAAAGTTGAAAAACTGGCGATAATCCAGTCAGCGTCTACTGACGCTGAAAACAAATCACTCGTCATTCCGGCATTGTTTTAGCGGGAATCTATTTTGTAAAAAACACTGGATCCTGGCTAACCATCCGCCGGAATGACAATACTTTTTGTTTGAATGATTTTATTCAATTCACTCGTCATTCCGGCATTGTTTTAGCCGGAATCTATTTTGTAAAAATCACTGGATTCCGGCTAACCATCCGCCGAAATGACAATATCTTTT
>JAOULB010000300.1 GCA_029882235.1 Gammaproteobacteria bacterium
ATTGACCATGGTTTACAAGTTGGGTCAAAGTGCAGAGAAAGGCTGGCGCAAGCTCAGAGGGTTTTCACTTTTAGCCGAAGTGATTAACGATGTAAGATTTGTAGATGGAGTAAAGAAACAAACAGTTGAACGTCAAAGGAGCGCTGCCTGATCATGGTCGCGTACACCAGATTTGACTATAACTCTTACACACGAAAGCAAACGTGCTTTTGTAGCTGAATGGTTAAAAAACCTTATTAATCTTGAAGAGATGGACCTGGCCAGAGCAAATCAATATAAATTTGAAATACGTCGATTGCTGGAGTTACGCATCAACTCGCTTAGGAAAGACGCGATTAATAAAGCCTTTCAGGAGAGCCTTTTTAGTGACGGGGTAGAAGAACGTATATCCGTAAGTGATGAATATGTTTTTACATTTAATCCTTATGCTTATGCGCCGAACAGTGATTATGCTGGCGATTATGGTCCATATGATTTTCGACACCATTATTACAGCCGTATTGGTAACTTTGATTCTAAAGAAGAATTTGAGTGTGCCTGTTGGCTAGATCAACAGGCGGAAGCAGGTCGCATTGAGTTTCGGGTTCGTAATTTAGTTAGGCGTGAAGGTTCATCATTTTCATTGCTCAAAGCAGATGGACGATTTTATCCAGATTTTATATGTAAGCTACCTGATGGAACTACATTAATTGTTGAATATAAAGGGGCTGACAAATGGGATGTGCCAAAAGTTCAAATGGACCGTATGATCGGCGGGTTATGGGCAAATATGAGCGGTGGCCGTTGTCGTTTTGTTATGGTTAAAGATAGAGACTGGAGTGTGATTCACGCTCTTTTATGATTACGTTTAAATTTATAGGTAGTTAGATTTACAGAAAATAATAAATGTATACAAATAATATGTGATATAGATTACATCATGGAAAATAGACCGCATATTGGTGTCCAACATTTATCCCTGTTCTACACTGGGCGTCCTGCTCTACCATGGGATATCGCAGATATTATATCTACCTCACTTGCAGATGCGGATGTAGATGAGTTGGGTGTGGGTGTAACCGGATCACTGTGCCCATCTGTATTGACAGCATTATCTTATGGCGCACCAGAACGAAAGGTTAATGCCTTTGCTTTTACCTCCGCCTGGAGTGAGGGGGAAGGTTGGAACATAGTGATTGATGATTCACCTGGCATGGAGAATGAAGTTCCCTGGGCGAAGAGGTATTTACCTTCAAACAATATCCATTTCTGGGATGGCGCCACACCTTTTTTTCATTCAGAGGCGCTGTTTATCGATTTGCCATTTTCGCATCGATGCGTCGAGTTAAAGATTGATTTTTTACGACCAGAAAGGAACCGTTTATTAATGCTGGGGTTTCTGGAAGAGCATGATGGCCCCGAGGATATGTTAGTTTGGGCAGAAAAGAACGATTACCAGTTTGAAGAGCATATTGCAGAAGTGAAGAATGTAGAATATAACAAGCAATTATCATACAAGCTAATAATCGCGACAAACACAAAACGCTGATGGGTGGAATCTATTACGCAAAATGCCCCTGTGGCTTTGAGCAGGCAGAGTTGTATGAGGGCTATGGGATGAACGAGCAAGGTGGGTGTTTAACATTGCACGCCTGTGATACCTGCAGAAAAATATTTACACTAAACTCGAATAAGAAGAAACCTGACCTTTTTGATGAGACGGATAACTGTCCACGTTGTGGTAATGCCGCTGCATGTTCCTACACAGTAGAACTGGACTCAGATGAGGAGCACCACTGTCCAGCCTGCCACAAAAAGACACTCAAATTTCTCCCTGGTGGACTATGGGATTAGTTATCAAGGTAGACTGTTATGGTCGCACTTTATAAGGCAAGTTGTCCATGTGGGTTTGAGCAGGAGAACCTGCGGCAAGGTGATCGGCCGGACGTCGAATATTTTCGGTTCGATATCCATTTATGTTCTGAGTGTAATAAATTGTTTGATTGCTGGGATTGTTATTGCGATATATCTCCGCCAGTTCAGACATTCTGCCCAGAATGTGAAGAGGAACCCTTGGTATCGTATACTTATAATGATGATTTTGACAAAATTAAACATCTTTGCCCACACTGCCATCAGGAAACAATGAGTTTTATTACAAATGGAGAATGGGTCGAAAAGTAATGGTGCGGACATGGAAGCGAGTGATGAAAGCCAAAGTTTAACCATCTGTATCAATAAACTAAAGCGTGTCAGACAAGGTCTGTTATCTGGCCAATGTGTACAACCAACTTCACTTTTACCGATACGACGATATATCAAAGATAAAGAAGCACAACAGCGTGTTGGTTTATATATTCTTGAAATGGTTGTTTCAGATGTTGAATTTAATCAATTATCAACACCGGAACAGCAGTCTGTAAAAATATTGCTGGAAGCCTGTAAGACGTATTCCGTCGACCAGACTCCGAAGCATAAGCTGGCGGTGAAATCAGCAAATGCCGCCATTGCTGCACTTCAGCCAGGATGGAAACGTGTCTGGATACATGCTACCCGTCGCAGGGTTAATCACCACCTATTTTTGACGGCTGAACTTTGCGGTAGTATTTTCATAGATGATCTATCTATAAAAGATTGGCTTTATGAAGCATCAGTTGCCTATGTGTTTGGCTACAGGAAATATCGATATACTATTGAACAGTCCTCGATAAATCGCTTGAGTGGAATTATTGATTTTTTAGTTTTCGACTTTAATTGATAAATGGTATATTAAACATAGGTGTTTTCTTGAATCAGTTTTCGACTTTAATATTGAAAGTGGTATAACAGTGGTTCAGAAAAACAACCTGTTACACTACTTTTAGTTTTCGACTTTATTTGGCAAGATTACGCTGGCTCCATGTAGATACCATCTTGTTCGTATCATTACAATCCGAGAATTTTACGTCGTCCTTACAGGACTTGTTATTTTTTCGTCCATACTCCGGTGGTTGAAACCACCGGCTACATCACATAGCCCCGCCGGGGCATTTTGCCTTAGCTCCCTGAAGGGGAGCTGTGTCACAGCCGGTGGCATCAGCCACCGGAAGGCATGAAAAAAGGATTCAGCCCTGAACGACTGCATGGACGAAGTATAGGACATACAAGTATCGCGAAAGGCATGGATGCCGAAAGCGATTGCAGGAGGTACGTAGCCATGGATGGCTACGGTACGCGGCTATGGACAGCCGCGGTAGACAATGTCTGGAACTTATTGTCGAGACCACGTCGGGAATTGGTGGTCGAGGGGCTGGGTAAAAGAGATAGTTTTTTGTAGATACCATCTTCCTCACTCAATCACAAGCCCCCGCTAGAGGGTTTGCGGTTGATAGTTAGCTTGGTGTTTTAAAACACCAAAGCAAATCTGAACGAGCTTACGCATGGCGGCACACAAAGCAG
>JAOULB010000301.1 GCA_029882235.1 Gammaproteobacteria bacterium
GCTGTATTTAACACTTTTTACCAGTGCACGTTCGGCCTGTGCCCAGTTGCCCTGCGCCAGTTCGATTAAGCCTTTATTCGAGATTTTGCGTGCGCGACTACCCCGCCGTGAAGCGCGCCAGATATTTAGCTTATCGGGAATAGCCCAGGACTGTCGCCAGGCCCATAAGACGAGATAACCCGCAGCAAAAATCAGCACTGCGAGTAAAATAAAAAACGTCAGGCTCATTTCTATGGTTTTATAGCCACGACCAATCAGTACATAACCGGGATCATAGTTCGCAAACAAACCAACGAGTACGGCAATGAGCAAAACAACTAAGGTTATGAATAAACGCTTCATAAGTTAACTGTGCCCGAAGACGGTTCCTTATCTGTTTCCGGCTTTGCCTTAGGTTCACTTTCAGATTTGGGTTCAGGTTTATCTACTTTTTTCTCGACCGCTTTCTTTTTCTTCTTCGTGCGCTTACTGCCACTATCAAGCCGATATTCTGTCACTGCATTGTAGCTACGACTTAACTCTGGTAGATCAATCTGAAATTCCTGTTTGAGTAATGATTTGATCGTTTCCTGCAATGCCAGCGTTGAGTTGTGTTCTGGATCAAAATATTTTTTCACCCACTTCTGAGTTTCCTGCAGGCACTCCTGATAAAGCTGATATTCATTCTGCAATAAGGCCAGTCGCGCCTGTTCCAGTTTAAGCTGTAAATTCTGGGTCAGATAAAATCGTTGCTCGGGACGCAGCAAATGTTGCACGGCTTCATCATGCTCACGAATCACCACCAGACTTTTTAAATCGGCCCAGACCAGATCAACGAAATCACTGAAGTTTTTGGCCTTGCGTGATTCAGGCGCATTGGCATCGACACGTTGCTGGATATCTTTGGGATCAGGGGTACGTAAAGGTAAACGACCTATATCCTGCACTAGCGTACTTAAGGTTAAGGATATCCCGCTGATATCGGGTTGTGGAATTTTTTTCAGTGCCTGAATGTCTTTACTGATCTGCTTACGCACTTTAATCACACCGGGATCACCCATTTCGGCGAGGCGGTGATTGGCAGACTCGAGCGCAACAATGGCCGTCGCCACATCACGTTCTAGCAGTAAACGATGACCGGCAAGCTTAATCAGATATTCCGCCTCGGCCAGTAACCAGTCCTTACGTACATATTTATTCTGATCCAGAAACTGATTCACACCATCTTCAAGATGTGATTGCCTGGTATCCAGTTTGGATAAACGTTCATCAAGCTCGGTCTGCTCTCGACCTGATGATTCCTGCAGGGCCTGCACCACCGCTTCAAGCCCCGTTACTCGCGCACGATAGTCAAGCCAGGACTTTAAACCATAGCGCCAGAACACTGCTGCAAGTACAGCGACGATCAACAGGCTCATGATCAGTTTGCCAAAGCCGCCATGCGAGCCATGTGCTTTTTGTCGTTTACGTCGTGCCGCTGTTCTACTTTCTTCCGGCTTTTTATTTTCTGTGGCTGTTTCGCTCACACTAGTGCCTTCTCGTTTTTATAATGTGTTAACTGCGCTGTTGTTGAATACAGCTCAGAATATCCTCATCCCTGTTACCACCCGCAATCAGCAGTTGGCCACTGAAACCCAGCTCCTCTGCAAGTTGGCGCAGGCGTTGATTGGGTAGAACCAGTGTTTTCTCCCTCAGTACAGGTTTAATTTTAGCATCTGCCATCGCCAGTAAATTCTTTAAACCAGCACCACTGGTGACAACAATCATAGCAATGTTCTGTTCGGCAATGATGTGTCCCAATTCATCTGGTGCTACAGCGGGTATCTCTCTTATATATACCGTAGCATAGATGACCTTTGCACCACGATCACGCAAAGTATCGCCTAATAATGGCCGCCCACCATTACCCCGCACAATCATAATCTGCTTCCCCGCAACGTCCGTCATGGGATGCAGGGCCAGCAGGGCTTCACTATTAAATTCAGATTCCGGCATGATATCGGGCAGCTTGCCAAAATCCGCGGTCAGTTGTCTCGCCGTTCCTGCACCAACACAGGCAATCTGGATATTCTCCGGCAGGCCAGAGGGTAGAAACTGTCGCGAAAAACTCACCGCATTGGGGCTAATGAATATAACAATATCCATGTCGCCAATCTGGCCGAACAAGGTTCGGGTATCGGCATCAGTGGCGGGTTTTATTGCCAGGGTGGGAAAACGAATGGCACGACCGCCGGCCTGTTCTATCAGCTGGCACAGGCCCTCGGCCTGATGAGCGGGTCGGGTGACCAGAATGCCGAGCTGTTGTAGATCGTGTTCAGGCATAGAGATTGGCAAGAATGGTATCGGCGCCTCGAGTCAATAAATCTTCAGCCAGTACCGTGCCCAGTTCTTCCGCATCCTCTGGTTTACCCGCAATTTCACCTCGGAGAATGACGCTACCATCAGTCTGGCCGACCAGACCGCGCATAAATAACATGCCCTTGTTCAGCTCAGCAAAACCGGCAATCGGTACCTGACAACCTCCCTGCAGGCGATGATTCATGGCCCGTTCGGCCAGCACTCGGACGTGGGTATCAGGGTCATTCAGTGGTGCAATCAGACTATTCACACGCTCGTCATCAGATCGGCACTCAATGCCGACGGCACCCTGACCAATCGCAGGCAGGCTCACTGCCGGATCGAGATATTCGGTAATGCGATCGGCCATTTCCAGGCGAATCAGGCCCGCCGCAGCGAGAATAATGGCGTCGTAATCACCATTATCGAGCTTCTGTAGCCGTGTATTCACATTGCCACGCAGATCTAGCACCTCAAGATCGGGGCGCTGGGCGCGAAGCTGACACTGACGACGCAGGCTGGAGGTACCCAGTCGCGCCCCATCAGGCAAGTCCGCAAAACTATGATATTTGCCTGAAACAAAGGCATCACGCGGGTCTTCACGCGGGCAGATCACGGCCAGATGCAGGCCCTTAGGCAACTCAACCGGTACATCCTTCATCGAATGCACGGCGATATCGGCATCACCATTTAACATGCCGGCTTCCAGCTCCTTCACAAACAGGCCCTTACCGCCCACCTTGGCTAGCGGGGTATCGAGGATTTTGTCGCCCTGAGTCGACATTTTCACCAGTTCGACCTGTAAATCAGGGTGATGCTTGAGTAATTCATCTCGTACATATTCGGCCTGCCAGAGGGCAAGCGGGCTCTTACGGGTCGCGATTCGGAGGGTCTGAGTCATGCTGCTGAAGTACCTATGCGGAAAAATTTTCTCATTAATTTCTCAAGTCAGACACATTTGTGTCGATGGATCACTTGAACCATTTAAGGATTTAAAAGTCATTGTATAATACATGATTTCCAACGTCAGGATTAGATGCATGCTGGGTCGCAGCCTTTCTATAATATTTCTCACTATCGCGTTA
>JAOULB010000302.1 GCA_029882235.1 Gammaproteobacteria bacterium
CTTCTAGCGAGTTTGTCAGCTTTGTTTCATTAAGTGATATAGTTCCATCAAATTCAGTCCGTAGACCAATTGATGCCAGAGTCACAAACTCTTTGTTAATACCTGAAAAGGGTGTCCCAATGATTCTGCGTAACTGATTCGACACACCACGTACAGTTGAATCACCATTTAATGGCCCCGCCTGTCGCGTCTCTGGATCATAGGCGGTTAAACTTTCAACCAGGCCTACAAATTTATTATATTGTTCAACGAAATATTTTATTCGATCAACAACTTCAGTTTTGTTGATATAGACATTGACATCAGCATCACCCGTATCATTCAACTTTAGTGTTAAGCCATCAAGTGATTCGGTAATTGTATTTGATGCGTTATGAATTGTCAGACCATCGATCTCAATCTCTGCATCGATCGCTGCCTGCATTTCAACCATATTTCGGCCATCGCCGTCATCTGCTTCTGGGTTAAAGGAGATTAATGATAAACCAGCCAAATCTGAATTTTCAGCATCATTATCTTCTACCGTTATGCGAAGACTGTTTTTTTCACCCGTAACTGACGAGCTCAATACAAGTCGATAGCCTATATCATCTTTAATAATCGATGCCCGGATGCCAACTTCTGCTTCATTAATACTTCGCTGGATATCCCTCAGGCTACTACGATCTTCGGTAATTTTGATTGTTTGTGGAATCTTATCGGCATTGGGCGTGAATTTGTTGGTGTCTTCGTTATATCGACCAAATTGAATCTGGATTGTGCCACCACTAATCGGGTCCTGATCGGAATCAAACAGGACTGAGGTTAATCTCTGTGCCTCGGCAAGCTGGTTCACTTCGATTTCATATTCACCTGGTTGGGCTTTATCTGAGGCTGTAACGGTAAGAACTTCTTCATTGTCTGAGCCTGCAGCCATCGTCTGAAAATTCTGCGCTTCACGCAAACTTTTCAGCGATGACTGAAACTCAGCCAGGGCACTTTTGAAGGTGCCCATCGCTGAAAGACCAGCTTGGGCCTTGGCCTCTTGTCTATCAAGTCGAGCAGTGACCGGACTGCCCTCGGCAGCAACCAGCTTCTCAACAATCCCTTGTACATCCAGACCCGATCCAATTCCTGTTGAAGTAATGGACGCCATCTACAACCTCTCAAGTCACATATCACTTTTGCCGAAACCACCTCATTTACCCGGCAGACTCAAGCTCTTATGCAAATCCAGTACCAGACTAGGCTTCCCTCTCAAGGAGTACACCGGTTGGTGCATTTTCCAGCATCTCCGCCATACGGCGGGCTAATGCTAGCACTTCCTCTTGCGGGATTTGCCGTATCACTTTCTCAGTTGTTGCATCAACTACTCTGATAACAACTCGTCCAGTGACATCGTCAACATGAAAGTTCAGATCTCGTTGCATGTTTTGTGCAAAATCCTTTAGTTCGCTGGTCACCCTGTCAAGGGTTTCCTGTGTAACCTCAATCTGCTCTGCTGATGCCTGTTGTGCTTCGGCAAGTTTTTGCCGCTGTTCGGCACTTCTTGCAACAGCAACTGCAGCTTTACTCGTAGTGGCCTCACCTTTGGTGGTACTGCCAGCGATGACTAACGAGGTTATACTCGCCATACTATCTGTAGCCATATCGCCACCTCTTACGGTGAATGGTTAAATGGTAAGGGGTGTATGACCACCCCTTCCACTTACCGTTTTTACTGCAGCAGAGACAATACGTTCTGAGGAATCGTATTGGCCTGGGCCAACATCGCCGTACCCGCCTGCTGGAGGATCTGAGTACGGGTCAGTTCTGAAGTTTCGACTGCGAAGTCCGCATCACGGATACGTGAACGGGCAGCGCTGAGGTTTTCAGAGTTCGTTGTCAGGTTCGCGATGGTTGATCCGAATCGACTTTGAATCGCACCAAATTTCGCACGCTGACCACTCACTGTTGACAGAGCCGCATCCACGATGGCGAGAGCCTTGTTGGCACCTTCCACTGAGCTGATGTCCATGGAAGACACTGTCATCAGCGCGGAGGCTTCGGTACCCTTGGTCAGGGCCTCACCTTCATTACCAGTGATACTGAAGGATTTCACAGAGTCATAAATAACCTGACCTGTGATCACCATTTCGTCTATGGCGGAATCAGCGTTAAGTACCTGATCACCAACCATGACATTGCCGGAGTTGGGATTTATTCCATCACGTAGCGAGATATTGTCACCAGTGGCACTACGCAGCACGATACCAGTTGCATCATCGGAGACACGGGCCGTGACACCGGTCAGGCTGGCCACGTCATTGAAGGCAGATACCGCCGCTGACAGACCATCGGTGGTGCTGATGTCACTGACCGTGAAGGCAATATTCTTGTACTCTTCATTCTCGCCCTTAACATCCATTACATAGGCGCCAGTAGTGGCGAATTTCATCTCGATTTCGGTATTGGCAAAGGCGCGAATACCGGTGTCATCACCCTTGGCGCTGACCAGTTCTGCCACACGCTTGGCGCTGTCACCTTCCACGACATTGATGAACTCCTGACCCAGGTAACCATTCAGGGTCATTGTCTGGCTTTTAATTCGTGCAGCCGGCGCTGCTGTTGTATCCATACCATATACACGGTTGTTGCCGTACTGGTTGGTACGGAAGTTGGCCGTGGTAGTGGCAATGGTCTGGTTGGCGTTGGCGCCGACCTGATACACAGCTGTACCGAAGGTACCATCCAGCAGTTTCTGGCCGTTGAATTCCGCACTGGTCGCGATACGATCCAATTCAGAAACCAACTGCCCGACTTCGGCCTGGAGGGCTAAGCGGTCAGATGCCGAGTTGGTGGCATTCGCTGACTGAATGGACAGTTCACGAATACGTTGTAAGTTGTTACCGGCCTCACCTAAGGCACCTTCTGCAGTTTGCGATAATGAAATCGCATCGTTTGCATTTCGGGCCGCCTGGTTAAGACCACGGATCTGAGCTGTAAAACGCTCAGAGATCGCCAGACCTGCAGCATCGTCTTTAGCACTGTTGATTCGCAGACCAGACGACAAACGCTGCAGAGAGACTCGCATCGATTCCTGAGAAGTATTCAGGTTACGCTGCGAATTCAGCGACATGATATTAGTGTTAATAATCTGAGGCATGACGCACTCTCCTCTTTCTATCTAGCCCTACGCAGTCGCTTCTTTTGCTGCTGATAGGGACTGTACATAGCGGATATACGTCCTGTATGGACATATTCACCGCTCCCGAAAACATTAGCGTTCCGGGCTTAGGGAACTTTAGAGGGCTAGAGGAAAATTAATGCCGCCTGCAGAGATTATAAGTTATTGTTTTTATTGATAGTATTATTTGGTTACTTGAAACTGGCAAGTGTAGACCAAAGAAATAACAAAATACCTAAGTAAAATGGCT
>JAOULB010000303.1 GCA_029882235.1 Gammaproteobacteria bacterium
GGTAGGCTGAGTGGCGCCGCATGGGCGCTTAATGGCACAGATGCAATGATATTAGGCACTGCTATCGCTGTAGCTGGTGCATATATGTTTCTTGTTACCTTTACAGAAAATAAATGAGAATACACGTCATTGCAACATTTTGACATACTGGTAATTGCTCTATTTGTTTGGCATACCTCCCGATCTGGACGGACATTTATTCAATGCGACCTATATTTTATTTCTAGAAAATATCTCTGGCGGCGCCAATAACTGCGCCGTTCTTGTTATACTGGCCTTTCTTGTACAGATAAAATCACAAGCACCATGTTATTTAATAGTGTAGAGTTCATTTTTCTGTTCCTACCAGTAACCTTTGTGGGTTTCTATTGGTTAAAATTTTCTAACAAGCCTTTAATTGCCATACGTTGGCTTGTATTTGCCTCACTGTTTTTTTATGCCTGGTGGGACCCTAAGCTCATCTGGATTATTCTGATATCTGTTTTATTTAATTTCTATATCGGTCAGGCAATATTGAAATGGGAAAGAAGATATTTACTCATCCTGGGGATTATTGGCAATCTTGCCCTTCTTGCCTATTTTAAATATTTCAACTTTATAATAGATAATATAAATTTAGCCTTTTCTTCAAATTATAGTTTTGAAAAAATCATCCTGCCAATCGCCATCTCCTTTTTTACATTCCAGCAGATCGCATATCTTGTAGATACATATAAAGGAAAAACACAAAAGCATAGCCTGCTCCAGCATTGCCTGTTTGTTGCTTTTTTCCCACAATTAATTGCCGGACCCATTGTCCATCATAAGGAAATGTTTCCTCAATTTGAAACCCTGGCCAGATCAGAAATACGTTTTGACTATATCGCCTGGGGATGTACGATTTTTTCTATCGGACTTTTTAAGAAAGTCGTTCTCGCAGACAATCTATCATTACACGTCGACCCATATTTTTCTGCCTCAGCGAATAGCACAATTTTAACCTTCTATGAAGCATGGTTAGCCGCTCTCGCATATAGTTTGCAGATATATTTCGATTTTTCTGGTTACTCGGATATGGCAATTGGTTTAGCCCTGTTATTTGGCATACGTTTACCGATTAATTTTTTATCTCCTTATAAAGCAGGTTCAATTATTGATTTCTGGCATCGCTGGCATATGACACTCTCAAGGTTTTTACGCGATTATCTGTATTTTCCACTAGGTGGAAACCGGAAAGGAATTGTCCGACGTTATATTAATTTGCTCCTAACGATGTTGTTGGGTGGTTTATGGCATGGCGCTAACTGGACATTTGTCTGCTGGGGTGGACTTCATGGTCTTTATCTTGTTGTGAATCACGCATGGCGATACATAAAAAGTTTTATTGGTCTAAAAAACAACGATCATAAAACTACTATAACTGGAATATGTATTACTTTTATTGCTGTAACTATTAGCTGGGTGTTTTTTCGGTCGGACTCTATTGCATCAGCAATTGAATTGCTACGTTCAATGTTTGGATTTAATGGTATAAGCCTGCCGCAATTGTTTTCCAATATTCCCTTACTGGGAGAATATGAACAACTTAATTTTGGTTTTATTTTTGTTCATGATTTAAGTAATTCTGTCGAAGGAATAATCTGGGTTGTTCTGTCAGCCATCATTCTCTGGCTATTACCCAATACCGCGCAAATATATACTGGCACTCTCCTTCGCACAGAAAATATCATAAAGAGTCATAGAATCACATGGAAGCCGGACATACTATGGGCAAGCTTCTCAGCTATTGTTTTTGTAGGCAGTATACTTTTCATTAACTCAATAGAAGAATTTATCTACTTTCAATTCTAACGAATATGCATCACATTTACACAAAAATATTTTTATCACTTTCGTTTTGTTTGTTAGGCGCAGTAATCATATTTAATTATTTAATCGACCCGTATGATATTTATACGCACGATATTATAAAAATAAAAAAACACATTGTTTATAGCTCATTAAGAATGCATAAGGCATATTCTGTGTCCACGCTTAAACCAAAAACTATAATAGCGGGCTCATCACGCACCCAACAGGGATATAACCCTGCCAATGAATTGCTTTTACATAAGCCTGTTTACAACATGGGGTTGGTTCTTACCAATATTTATGAAACATATCGCTATATTCAACATGCATCAGCTCAAGGTAAACTGAAACAATTATTTCTGACATTAGATCTATTCTCGTTCAACGCCATGCTACCAAACCGTAGTGACTTCAATGAAAATTATTTTGCCGTTTCAAAAGATGGAAAATACCAGACTGACTGGCGCCACCCTCACCTTTTTGGACTATTATCTTTCGGCGCATTATCAGCTTCATCCCGAACAATTTTGCTGGCAAATGAATCCAGAAAACCGCTGATAGATCGAAACGGCATGCAAAATCAGGGTAGTCTACACAGGGCAATTATGTCGCTCGGGCATCGCGCCAGCTCTCTCATGATTGAAAAACAGTTCGCAAAATTTGTGTTATTTCCTGCACCGTCAAAAGAGTTCAGATTTATTAACCCCCATACACAGCTATCATCTTATAAAATATTCAGAGATCTATTAACCCTGTGTCACAATAAAAACATAGAAACCTATATTATTATCAATCCCACGCACGCAAGATTTCAGGAACTGTATTATCTTCGCGGTTTATGGGACAGATATGAATCATGGAAAAAACAACTGGCCGAAATAAACCACGCTGTAGCCAGTAAACAAAACACACCAGCCTTCGATATCTGGGATTTTACTGGTTATAACTCTGTGACAACAGAAAAAGTTCCTGCGAGCAAAACACAAGCCATGAAGTTTTTTTGGGAATCTGTGCATTTTAAACCGCACACCGGGAATATAGTGCTTAGTAAGGTGTTATCAAAAATCACTCCTGATAAAGTATCCGACTTTGGAACTAAATTAACAATTAATAATATTGACAAACATCTGGTATCTATCAGAACACAACGACAACACTATATTAAATCTAACCAGAATGAATTACAGGGTTTATATTCAGCTATGAAAGAAACGGATGCCTATTTTTCAAAATTAAAATTACGCTTAAAATCACAACAATAATTAGTTGAAAACCACACAATAAAAAATGCCCCTTGCGGGGCTAAGAGGGAGGTATACATAATTTCTTTAAGCGGCTGATGCCTTGTTAGCCGATTTATCAAACACCAGTTCATCACCTTTAACATCGACCAGAATCACATCACCGGGCATAAACTTGCCGGATAAAATATCCTGTGCCAGCGGGTTTTCAACCTGATGCTGAATGGCACGTTTTAAAGGTCTGGCGCCATAAACTGGATCGAAGCCTGCTTCACCTAGTTTATCCAGTGCTGCTTCGGTTAATTCAATATCCATAGTT
>JAOULB010000304.1 GCA_029882235.1 Gammaproteobacteria bacterium
ACGCGTGCCATCTTTGTCATGACGACGATCCTGTCTGGCACGCACGGAACCTTCTACAACAGGTCCAACAATTTCAAGGTGCGAAGGGTTAAAGGCTAAAGCGACATGAACGTGGCCATGCTCTGTTTTGATATCCGATGAAAAACCCATATGGTATTTAACATCACCAGTGCCATTTCCGTTTAGTGCAGGATTCCCTTCAAACTCTCTGAATAATTCCGCTGGGGTCTTACCCATGATATTAACTAATACATTTAATCGACCTCGATGTGCCATACCGATCGCCATTTCTTCAACCTGATGCTCACCACCACGTTCAATCAGCGTTTTCAACATCGCGATTAGACTTTCACCACCTTCAAGTGAAAAGCGTTTCTGACCGACATAACGCGTATGTAGATAACGTTCCATACCTTCTGCCGCAGTCAGGTGTTTTAAGATTGAAAGCTTCGTGTCTGCGCTAAAGGTCGGTTGTCCTCGAACCTTCTCCAGATATTCCTGCAACCAGCGTTTTTCTTCGGTTGTGGTCAGGTGCATATATTCAGCACCGATTGAACCACAATAAGTTGCGGTTAAGATTTCTATAATGTCTTTGAGTTTTGCTTTGGCAACACCAATGGCGAGAGAGCCTGTTTCAAACTCTATTTCAAGATCAGACTGTGTTAACTCATGATAAGCAATTTGTAATTCAGACAGTGGTTCATGTTGATGCAAGCCTAAAGGGTCGAGTTGAGCATTCTGATGACCGCGAAAGCGATAAGCATTGATTAACTGAAGGACACGAACCTGTTTATGGACATATTCCAGATTGCTTCCTGTCGCCGAGGCAACTTCATGATGGTGTTGGGCAAAACTGCGAAACTGTTTGCGAATTTCTTCATGTGAGATATCACGTTCCTGACCATTAACACGGGGTAACTCGGAAAAGAATGTTTGCCAGTTGGCTGGAACGCTATCTGGCTTACGCAAATAATCTTCGTATAACTGTTCGACATAGGCGGCGTTCGCACCCGCCAGGGGTGAACTTTTCCATAATGCCTGCAGGCTTTTTTCCTTTATCGTGGCCATACCTTATCCGAGTAGATCGAACCGGTTAACTATATTATTGAGTTAAGTCTATTTTTATAGTTTCGGCCAGCTGGAGTTTTTCTATAGCTCAATCACTTAGCAGCAATAACGACACAAAAATTAACTGAACTTATGCCGCATGAATCTGCCTATGTAAAACGTGGGATTTATTTGTTTTGATGGTTAAAGCTTCTTCACAAGAAAAACCCGGTGGTCTGGATTTAGACTCACCGGGTTCTTATAAATAGTGCTTTTGTTTGTGTGTTCAGTCTTTTTTGTTTCGTAACCGAACTACGATATCGACACCATCCGCCTCAGTTCCCTCGGGTAACTCCGGATAACTGTTTAACTGAACAGTATGAGCATGAATGTCAGTCAACTCTCCACTATCAACATTATAAAAGTGGTGATGCGACTGAATATTCGAGTCATAAAATATTTTGGTTGGATCAACAATAACCTCACGCACCAGACCCTTGTTCGCAAACAGACCTAATGTATTGTAGACCGTAGCCTTGGAGACGCGTTGCTCGCCATTATTGACAATCCCCATCACCTGATCTGCCGAGAGATGTTGTGGTTTAGAGAATAAGATTTGCGCAATTTCTACGCGCTGCTGAGTAGGGCTGATTCCCTTCTGTTTCAGCATATTAATAACTTCTGGTTTTGCAACAGCTTGTGTTTTAAGTATATTTTCCATAATGCACCTAGTATAGAACAGCAGTTTAGACAAAGTCTATATTAATGAATATTAACCATAACCATTATACACATATATTATATGGATTTAAATCGAAATTTGGCGTCTGCTCTAACATCATGCTCGTGAGCAGATTTACCGAAGCTGGTCCCAGTACCACGCCATTACGAAAATGGCCGGAATTCACAAACAAGCCACTTTTTTCCTCAACCTCATATATATAAGGAATACCTTGCGGCGATCCGGGTCTGAGTCCCGCCCAATGATGCTCAATGGGATAATCGGCCAGTGCTGGAATCAATCGCAGGGCTTCTGCATGCAACTCTGCTTTTGCTTCCTCAGTCGTGGTTTTGGCAAAACCTACATGTTCTAGTGTACTCCCAACCAGCACCCGACCATCTCGACGTGGAATCACATAGCGATCCTCACTCAGGACAATCCGGGAAACCAGTCCTGGTTCTGTCCGGAACAACAACATCTGACCAAGCACGGGTTGAATCTCGATAGTGATCCCCTGTTTTTGCAAAATTTGCGCGGTCCAGGCACCACTGGCCACCACGACCTGATTGGCGTAATAGATTTTCTCCTGAGTCCTCACTCCCTGAACACGATTTTTCTCAAACAGAATATCGTCAACTTCGGTATTTTCGATAATCTGCACACCATAATATTGCAGGCTTCCACGTAAAGCCTGGATCAGTCGAGGATTACGTATCTGGTGGATGCCTGGCATCCAGATACCTTGTGTATGCAATTCGGGATTAAGCCGACACTCTATCGTCTCTACTTCCTCAGCTGAGACGACCCTGAGGTTGGAATCAAACTCACTCGCCCAGCTTTGGGCCTGTTCCGTTTCGTTTGCGGCAAGGATCAACAAGCCATTTTGGGTCAGCTCTGGATCCACGCCACTTTCATGCTTCAGATCCTCAGCCAATTGTGGGTAGTGCTGCTGACTCCATTTTGCCAGCTGACTAACGGCATCCGGATATCGCCACGGATAGAGTGGTGAAATAATGCCACCTCCAGCCCAGCTGGATTCCTGACCGAGCTGGCCTTTTTCAATCAGGCTAACCGACAGCCCCGACTTCGCCAGTTCGCGGGCTGTAAGCATGCCAATTAAGCCACCACCAATAATTAAACAATCCTGCACAGAACCATCCTGAAATTTATGTTAAATTCGGGAAAACCATGAGAAGTACAACGCAAAACGAGGTATGCGAGGCCGCTTATCCTGAATAATTGCCAGTTTATCGGTTCTGGCAAGACAACTGCAACCGAATCGATAATACTAGAACTATGAAAAAATATGCCGCATTTTCGCTTATTGAATTAATGATTATCCTGGCTGTCGTCGCGATCCTGGTGGCGCTGGGTGTACCGAAAATAACTCAGGTGACTCAGAATAATCGTATTATTGAGGTTACCAACAAAATATCTTCATATCTAGAACGAGCGCGTTCAGAGGCTATCAATAGGACATCTCAAGTAGGTATCGTCGCTACTGGTGGTGGTGGTACTAACTGGATGGTTGGTTGGGATATTTACCTTGATGCTAACTCTAATAGTCAATTTGAGGCTGGTGAAACTATACTTCTCACAGTTGGC
>JAOULB010000305.1 GCA_029882235.1 Gammaproteobacteria bacterium
AAAAACAGGATAGCAAACTGCATTCGACGCCGCAGGCTAATATGACGCCAAAGGCGTTTAAAAAGAACAGGGAATGTTTCGTTTTTTAGCATAGTTTAAAGTGAAACGTGGAAGCGAATCCACTTACAATTTTAATTTTCAAATGCATAATCATTATGCACAAGACGATGCACTCTGACGATCCTGAAATTCACGATAGGCGGTTTTTAAACCTTGTTTAAGGTGTACTTGCGGACACCAACCCAAATTTCGCATACGCTCACTATCAAGGAGTTTACGTGGCGTACCATCTGGTTTGACAGGATCGAAAATTATTTCCCCAGTATACCCAACAATATCACCAATCAGCTGAGCTAACTCAGAGATTGTAATATCTTGCCCAACGCCAATGTTGATAACCGGGGGCAAACCGTTGTTACGGTTTTGTGCTAGCAGCGGTTTATATAATTCATTTGATAAATTCATTAGATAAACACAGGCATCAGCCATATCGTCGGAATACATAAACTCCCTATATGGTGCTCCAGTGCCCCAAACTGTTACTTTTGGAGAGTTATTAATTTTAGCTTCATGGAATTTTCGGATCAGAGCTGGAATCACATGACTTTTTTCAAGATCATATGTATCTCCAGGCCCATATAAATTCGTAGGCATCACAGCAAGGAATTTCGTTCTGTATTGTCGATTGTAGCTCCAACACTGCTCGACACCTGCAATCTTGGCTAAGGCATATGCCCTATTTGTTACTTCCAGAGGTCCCGTTAATAAATATTCTTCTTTAATTGGTTGTGGACAATCGCGGGGATAAATGCAAGAAGAGCCTAAGAACAAAAGTCGTTTGACTTTAAACTCATGCGCCGAGTTAATAACATTAGATTGAATCAGTAGATTGTTTGAAATAAAGTCTGCGCAATATTTATCGTTAGCCACAACTCCACCAACAGTAGCTGCGGCTAGAAATACGTACTCTGGTCGCTCTGACTCAAAAAATGCGTGCGTAGCTGCCTGATTAGTAAGATCAAGCTCAGAATGCGTCCGTATAACAATGTTTGTATAGTTCAGACTTTGCAATTTTCGCATCAATGCAGAGCCAACCAATCCACGATGGCCAGCAACATAAATTTTAGACGTTTTTTCCATAATAACGGGTTGTACTATTTTTAAACGCCAACCAAAGCGTAATATTTCATATCATTCATTATAAGCCATTACCTTGTAACCATGGCTTTTAATTAGCTCATCGCATTCGGCCGCATCAAGATCATTCTGAACCATCTCAGACACTAACTCTTCAAAACTTATTTTTGGCACCCAACCAAGTTTTTCTTTCGCTTTTGCTGGATCGCCAAGCAAAGTTTCAACTTCGGTTGGTCTAAAGTAACGAGGATCAACAGCGACAATACAACGACCTGTTTTATCATAGCCCTTTTCTTCTACACCTTCGCCTTTCCAGGTTATTTTCATATCAAGTTCCTTTGCTGCTGCATTAACAAAATCCCGCACACTGTATTGCACACCAGTTGCAATCACAAAATCATCAGGCTTCTCTTGTTGCAACATCAACCACTGCATTTCGATATAGTCTTTTGCATGGCCCCAGTCACGTTTGGCATCCAGATTTCCCAGATATAAACAATCTTGTAAACCTAATTTAATTTTCGGTAATGCCCGAGTAATTTTTCGAGTAACAAATGTTTCACCACGAATCGGTGATTCATGATTAAACAAAATCCCATTACAGGCATACATACCATATGCTTCACGATAATTCACAGTAATCCAATAGGCATATAGTTTAGCTACAGCATAAGGACTGCGAGGATAAAATGGGGTTGTTTCTTTTTGTGGTGTTTCCTGTACAAGACCAAAAAGCTCAGAAGTTGATGCTTGATAGAAGCGCGTTTTCTTCTCAAGCCCAAGTATACGAATTGCTTCTAAGATACGAAGTGCACCTAAAGCATCTGAGTTTGCTGTGTATTCCGGCTCTTCAAATGAAACAGCCACATGACTTTGCGCTGCAAGGTTATATATCTCATCAGGCTGAACCTGTTGAATAATACGAATAAGGCTACTACTGTCGGTTAAATCACCATGGTGCAGTACAAATTTTCGATTTGTCTCATGTGGATCCTGATATAAATGGTCAATTCTGTCTGTATTAAACAATGATGTTCGTCGTTTAATACCATGTACTTCATATCCTTTTTCTAGCAAGAATTCGGCAAGATATGCTCCATCTTGCCCTGTAATCCCGGTTATCAATGCTTTTTTCATAATTGAAGCTCTCTTAATAGAAAAATTTTAATCAGGCACGCTACCGCCATGCTTATGTAATTAATACATAACACGGATATTTCAATCGTCCTGATACTTGGTTAATTAGTGCTAAGCCAGCTCTAAATCATGTCGAGTCATGCTTACTCGAGTATGTTGACCCGCTATATTTAATAATATTGTTACGCGCTCCTTGCTATTCTCTCCTTCAAATATTCCCTCAAAACCAGCCATCACTCCATCAATAATCTGCACCTTATCCCCAGGCTTAATTTCTTTTTCAATTACATGTTGAAAACCTAATTCATCTTCATTCTGTTTAAACTGCTCAATGAGTGATGCAGGTACCTGCATAGGATAGGTGCCAAATCGTACTATTGACGAGACTCCGAGTGTGGAGCGAATCGGTGCCCAATTGTCCGAGGTACAATTTAACTGGATAAACAAATAACGGGGAAACATGGGCTCGACGATGTCAATGTACTTTCTTTGTCGACGTTTTGTCACTTTTACAAAAGGGAGATAAACATGAAATTCCTGTCTTTGCAGATTCTCAAATGCAATTTTCTCAGCCTTAGGCTTTGAATATATCAGGTACCAGGCCCGATCTGTTAAATTTGAAGTTAATGTCATCGCGTCTTTTATAATTTTCAGGAGTTACCGTTATCGCAAATCATCCGTTGATAATGATCCATCCCGTTCAAGACTTTCTGCTTCCATCCTGATCTGAGAAATTTCTGCTTCAAGGGCCTCATACTCCTCAACCTTGTACTTCAGGAATCGAAACGTAACGCTCGCCTTCTCCCGTAATCCTGCCTTTGTGAGCAAGTAGGCATAGCCTTTTTTATTCTTACTCTGGTAGAAATTTTTTGCCTTAACCCATCCCTTTTCAATTACAGCCTTAAGGCAATAATTGGCTTTACCTAGACTAATATCAAGTTCACGAGCAATTTCGCGCTGGCTGATATTGGGGTCTGATTGAACCAGTTTGAGCAATTTGTAGGCGGTTTCGTCGTCGAGCAAAAGTGCTTTCTCCAGCGTTCAACAATTGAACATAAGAGAAGTGTAATCGATGAAACAGGAAAAG
>JAOULB010000306.1 GCA_029882235.1 Gammaproteobacteria bacterium
AGAATGCCAAGGCGTGGAACCTGCATAATCGCAGCATTAAATTCATCATCGAGTAATACAGTATGAATACGTGGTCCGCCAAGCTTTTTGCGAATCTTTTTCAGCACTTTAAATAATTCAGGAAAGCCTTTTGCTGTTATCTTGCGGCCTTCAGGTGGCGGCATGCGAATCCACATCGCACGTATAACGACAATGGCAAGCAGTACAAAGGGGACGACGAGTTGTTTCAGCAGTAACACGCCCTTGCCGTAACTCATCATTACAGCGAATACAACACAGATGGCCAATAATCCAAACAGGATCAAAAACACATAGCCATAGCCGAGCATGGCTAGACCAAAAACGCGACTCTTATACCCGGCAGGATTTTGTTTTGCGTAGTCTTCCAGCCTGGCAACCAGCTGATTAAATTCATCATGCGTCATCGCATACCCCAAACTCTCTATGTAATTAATCTGATAACGGCAGCAGGGGAGTAGACTTAAGTAAAAAATGATCGGCTGCAAAGAGCTCGAACCAAATGACTTTAATTGTTTGATTTAAAGAATGTTTTATGTGATTAATTAAACTTTAACTCTACGGCATTAGTGAGAAAAGCCATGAGTGGACTGCTGGCCTTGAAGATTTTTTCGACTTCACTAATAAATTTCGGTGTCAGTGCCAGTGCCGGATCGATCTCCTGCAACACAAAAAAGCTTTTACGTTTAAGTTCTTCGATCAATGGGTGTGTTTTATCAAAACCTTTCGGTGGGCGTTGCAGGCGATCGCCTTTAATTTCGTCAAAATGTTTTTTAAAACTAGCATTACGGCTTATCTTGTTCCATTCAGTTGGTTTTTCCGAAATTGCTGTACGGATTTTGAAAAGCACTGGGCCGGGGGGCATCCATACGCCACCACCAATCATGATCTTTCCAGGCTCAAAATGGACGTAAAATCCAGGAGCATGGGCATCTTTACCTGCAACATGGCGAAAGTGACAACCAATGTGTTCCTTGTATGGGCTTTTATCTTTAGAAAAGCGTGTATCACGGTAGATACGAAACATTGAGCCGCCATGCGCACGCGGATCGGCAACAAATGATTTTGATATTTTATGTAAGCGTGGACCCATAGCGGCAATAAAGTCACACATTGGGCCTGAGACATTATTTTCATAGCGTGACTTGTTGGCATTAAACCAGTCACGATTATTGTTTTTTTTAAGTTCAGTTAGAAACTTAAAGACATCTTCTGAAAAGCCGGGGAATTTATCATCCATGTTAAGGGTCCGTAGTGTTTAGTGTGTGAGTATTAAAACACACCTGAACAAATATCGTCAGGTGCGTTTTCAGCTAAGAACTAAGAAAGAAAAGTATCCAGACATTCCAGCGTGCCCTGCCAGCCACCTTCATGTGCATTGCGGATTTGTTCATCTGGCAGACGTTCATGCACCAGAGTGAGTCGAGTACCTTCTCGAGCAGGTTCGAATTCAATGGTTAATAGCGAGTCACTCAGAGGGGCACCATTTTCGATCCAGTCAAAGCTCATGATGATGGCTTTGTTTTCGATAATTTCAACAAACTGCCCAGCGCAAACAGAATCCTGGGTGGGATCGCCTTCGCAGTCATTATCTTCAGCGATCGGGATCATGCGGAGCTGGTATTGGCCACCGGGTTTAAACTCGAATTTTTCAACTTTACATTGATGCGAGTGTGGACCAAACCACTGGCCCAATGCCTCTGGATTACTCCAGGCGGCAAACACTTGTTCAACGCTTGCTGTGTATGTGTGGTGTAGTCGCACAGTTGCCTGTGCCTGTTCTGCTGCGAGTGCCATCTCATTTCTCCTTCTGTGTTGTTTGGGTTAAGTAGGCATCCAGTGATTGCAGTTGCTGGCTCCAGAACTGCTGGTATTTTTCAATCCAGGACTGTGCCTGTTGCAGTGGTTCTGGATTGACGTGAAAACGATGGATCCGGCCATCTACATGGCGAGTGATAAGCTGCGCCTTTTCCAGTACCTTCAGATGTTTCGATACCGCCGGCAGAGACATACCAAAAGGTGCTGCAAGTTCAGTCACTTGCGCCTCTCCTGCGGCCAGACGAGCAAGAATGGCGCGTCGAGTTGGATCCGATAATGCAGCAAAAGCCATATCTAGTGTATGTTCATTATATTTAACCATATGGTTAAATATAACAGAATTACTTACTCAGGCAAGTTTTTCTCTAATTTAGTTCCTGGGAAGCTGGCCGCTAAGATTTTAAATTGAGTGTTCGCTGAGAATTTTACAAAATCAGGTAGAGGAATATGTCGGCATATCAGGTATTTGAGGTTGATCAGCAGGGTTTGAATAAACTGGCCGTAATGCAAAAGGCCGAAACGCAGGGCGTGGATTTTGGCTATGGTCTGGCGACGGTGTTGACCTGGATTAGAGAGACACTGGTGCGAGGTGACATGATTACAAATGCCAGCCTGAGTGCAAATCGTAAAGTCATTGATATGCGTCAGGCCGTATATCAATATAATACGCGTAGTCAGCATTGTGGTTATCTGGATTTTAACCCAGTGGTGATCGCCGATCTATTTTCGCAATTTATGCTACGCCAGCTGCGTGCGGATGAAGGCGATCTGTTTGAATTTGCCCATGTACTGGAGCAGATGCAGGCCATGCCCGGTCTCTATTTATTATATTTCCGCAATTCTACCCGTTCACGGGGTTACGCGGTGGGTTATCGTTTTAACCGGGGTTCGCATATGGATATGTTTGATCCTGCAAAAGGTCTGTTTCGCTTTGGTCAGGAGGATCGCCATACTTTGATCCTCGAACATGAAGACTATCTTGATTTTATTGGTGGTGAGTTCTGGTTCAAACAATTGACTCTGGGTTAGTTGCAATATATTGCTATACTGTTTTTATAGTATAGCAATACAACATAACAACGAGTTCAATTCATGCAACAATCTGTTGGCGATAAACTTTTAAATTACTGGCGTTTACTTTCTCGATATCCTGGCGGCCGCTGGTTATTCAGTTTTCTACTGGGGCAATTTGCACCGTATACGGGTTCTATGGGCGCATTAGTTCGTGAGATCAGACCGGGTTATGCGCGAGTTGAATTACGGGATCGGCGTAAGGTGCGCAATCATCTAAATTCAATACACGCCATTGCACTCATGAATCTGGGCGAAGTTACCACGGGGCTAGCACTCATGACCGGTTTGCCAAATGGTGTGAGAGCAATCATTACTGGACTCTCAATAGAATATTTCAAAAAAGCGCGCGGGCGATTAATTGCCGCCTGTGAAACAACACAACCCGAAGTGCGAATGGATGTTAATCATGAAGTTGTTGCAGAAATTCGTGATCAGGATGGT
>JAOULB010000307.1 GCA_029882235.1 Gammaproteobacteria bacterium
GAGTTTTTACCCTGGTGTCGCACCAGCACGGTCTTATCACGCGGTGAAAATGAAGTGACCGCCAGTCTGGAGATCGCACATAGTGGTTTAAACAAGTCGTTTACGACTCGTAATCTGAATGAGACAGGTACAAAAATCACCATGCAGTTAGTTGAAGGCCCGTTTAAAAAACTGGAAGGGGTCTGGCAGTTTGAACAGCTTGGTGATAAAGGCTGTAAGGTATCACTTGTACTCGATTTTGAGTTTTCCAATAAACTGGTCGGTATGACCTTTGGATCGATCTTTGGCCAAATGGCGGGAACACTGGTTGATGCATTCACACAACGGGCGACGCAGGTCTATGGCTGAAGAAAATAAAATTCTGGTGGAGGTCGCCTATGCCTTGCCTGATGAGCAAATCATTATTCCCTTGCAGGTTGAGCCGGGCACAAATCTAACTCAGGCGATTGAGTTATCTGGCATCCTTGCGCGGTATCCTGATATTGATTTAAGTAAAAATAAATTTGGCGTCTTTGGTAAGCTGACCAAAGCTGATACCGTGTTAAGAGAAAAGGACAGGGTTGAGATCTATCGACCACTCATTGCCGATCCAAAAGAGTCACGGCGTCGGCGGGCAGAAAAAAAATCGGCTAGTTAGCAGTGTCTAACGGTTTCTTCGGGTTGGGATAGCCCTTGTTGACAATCTTTTTTAACACATCTTTTTTGAAGTGAAGGGTGAGCTTTCTCAGTTCAAGCGTATCTTCATTACCCACCTTATAGCTGTAAACATAATCCCAGCGATTCTTATGAAATGGATCCTGTAGCATAGGAGTGCCCAGTAAAAAATTAACCTGTTTACGGGTCATGCCGGTTTTGAGTTTATCCAGCTGTTCCTTTTCAATCACGTTGCCTTGTTGAATATCAATCTGATGAACGCTGCATGCAGATGCAGATAGTCCTAGCAGAATAAAAACACCTGTTTGAATGAGAATCTTTCGCATTTAGACCTTAAAACCGACTATAATTTCGACAGCACAGATTCTAACTGATACATGACAGTGTCCCAAGGGGAAATAATGGAAAGCAGTGATTTAAAAAAGGCCGGTCTTAAAGCAACCTTACCCAGAATCAAGATCCTTAATTTTCTTGAAAGCAGTGGACGAGATCGACACATGAGTGCGGAAGATGTCTATAAGGCCATGCTGGAAAGCGGTGAAGAAGTGGGGCTGGCGACTGTATATCGAGTGCTGACCCAGTTTGAATCAGCCGGACTGGTGACTCGACACAATTTTGAAGGCGATCACTCAGTGTTTGAACTCAATGATGGCGAGCATCATGATCACATCCTTTGTGTGAAATGCGGTCGAGTCGAAGAATTTGTCGATGAGGTCATTGAGCAAAGGCAGCATGCCATAGCTAAAGAAAACGGCTTTGCCATGACCGATCATGCGCTGTATATCTATGGTGTCTGTGGAGACTGCCAGAAAAAATAATCTTGTTGAATCAGGCTTCGGCCCGTTCAATCATCTCCCGGGCATGGGATAAGGTTTGTTCAGTAATTTCCAGACCGCCCAACATCCGCGCCAGTTCATCAACCCGTTGCTCCGTTTGTAGTGGCTGGATCTGGGTGATGGTGAGATCCCGATCAACTTGTTTACTGACCTGAAGATGGTTTTGTCCTAGCGCAGCGACCTGCGGTAAATGGGTGACACAAATGACCTGCCGGTTATTAGCCAGTGCGCGCAGTTTCTGTCCAACGATCTCAGCGACACGGCCACCAATGCCCACATCAACTTCATCAAACACCAGGGTAGGGATAATGGCAGATTTCGTCGTACAGACCTGAATCGCCAGACTGATACGCGAAATTTCACCTCCAGAGGCGACCTTGTGCAGGGGTTTGACAGGTTGGCCAGGATTGGCGCTGACCAGAAATTCAGCCCGTTCCAGTCCCTGTGATGAGAACTCACCCTCGGCGAGTGAGTCCAGCTGAACCTGGAACTGACCGCCATTCATGCTCAGTTCCTGCATGGTTGCGGTGACCTGCTTGGATAATTCATTCGCCGCCTTCTGGCGGGCCTGACTCAGCTTATTGGCCAGTTTGAGGTATTCATCCGCAGCTGCGGCGATATTCTGCTCCATATTTTCGAGGCGGATATCGGCCTCCTCAAGCTCGGCCAGCTGTGACTGTAGTTGAGGTAGCAAGGTGACGAGCTCATCGGCTTTAACGTGGTGTTTGCGCGACAGGGTATGAATCTCATTCAGGCGTTGTTCAACTAGCTCCAGACGCCCCGGATCCAGCTCCAGATTATTGATGTAATGGCGTAATTCGCCAATGGCCTCGGTCAGCTGGATGGAAGCACTATCGAGCATTTCAGTGACACTGCTCAGATTACTGTCAACCGACTGCAGGCCCTGCAAATCGACCAGACACCGACTCAACACCTGGCTAATCGACAGCTCTTCGTTGTCCTGCAGGCGCTGCATGGCTGTCTCACTGGTGGTGAGTAGCTGGTTGGCGTTAGCAAGTCGCTTGTGCTCTTCTTCCAGTTGTTCGGATTCGTTTTCGGCCAGACTCAGGTTCTCCAGCTCCTGTACCTGATAACGCAGTAGCTCCAGCTGGGCATCACGATCGGAACTGGCCTGACTCAGGCGCTGGAACTCATCCTGCAGTTGCTTCCATTGCTTATAGGCCGTAGCCACCTGTTGTAGCAGCGTAGTGTTCCCGGCAAAGGCATCGAGCAGTTCTGCCTGACTGGATTTTTTCAAAAGGGACTGGTGCTCGTGCTGGCCGTGCAGGTCAACCAGCATTTCACCCAGTTCACGCAACATGGAAATGGGGGAGGGCTTACCATTAATAAAGGCCTTGGAGCCAGAAGTGCCGATGGTGCGGCGAATAATGCATTCATTGCTGCTATCAAGTTCATGTTCACGCAACCAGTTTTCAGCAGCAGGATTATCGCGGGTATCAAAGGAAACACTGACCTCAGCTTTATCAGCGCCATGGCGGACCACATCAGTATCGGCCCGATCGCCCAGCGCCAGACCAAGTGCATTCAGCAGAATCGATTTACCGGCCCCGGTTTCGCCGGTGAGAACCGTCAGTCCGTCATCGAGGGCGAGATCGAGTTTCTCTACAATCGCAAAATTCCAAATGTGAATATGATTGAGCATAAAGGTTTTATCCCCTCACCCCATCCCTCTCCCTGAGGGAGAGGGGGAGAATGAATGGTGCCAGGATATATTTGGCAAAATTCCAGATGTGAATATGGTTAAGCATGGGTGATATGGCTACTCCTGTTGCGGCCCATCATAGACAAAGCCGCCGAACATCTGCAAGAGCTAAAAGTGCTCACCCCAATGGAGTTT
>JAOULB010000030.1 GCA_029882235.1 Gammaproteobacteria bacterium
GGTGCAGGAAAATGCCAAATATAAATTTACCTGGCTGGTTGAGTTTGTGCATGAAAAGGTCATCGACAGTTATCGTGAGCACCCTGATCATGTTGCCTTTGCCGATAACTTATTCAGACCCGTTGCCGGTGATCGAGTGAGTATTGATTACCGCCAGAATTAAGATCGTTCTCGTTCCCATGCTCTACGTCGCCTGCATGGATGCAGGTGAGGGGCGTGAGCAGGGAGCGGTAAGCTTGGGAACGCCTACCCTCAGCTTTTCTTACTAGCTTAGTTTCTTTAAACGGGGTTAGACTATCAATTATGCTAAACCCTGATCACATTCTCGGCTCGACTTCTATTGCCACGTTTCTGTCCGAACACTGGCAACAAAAACCCTTACTGATCCGCGCGGCGATTGTCGATTATGTCTGTCCGATTAGTGCGGATGAAATGGCGGGCCTGGCCTGTGAGGAAGAGGTGGAGTCGCGCATTATTCTGGAACAGGATGGCGATCATCCCTGGCAGTGTTTGCATGGGCCGTTTGAAGAGATCATGTTTGAGGAAGTACCGAGCACGCACTGGACGCTGTTATTACAGTCTTTGAATTTACATATTCACGATTTTGCTGAACTGTTGGAGCGGTTTCGTTTTATTCCGAACTGGCGCGTCGATGATGTCATGCTCAGTTATGCCGCGCCGGGTGGTTCAGTCGGACCCCATACCGATAATTATGATGTGTTCCTGCTACAGGCCTCGGGTAAACGCCGCTGGGGCATTTCTAACAAGCCAGTGACGGATGATGATTTTATTCCTGACCTGGAACTGAAGGTGTTGAAGTCGTTTGAGCCTGAACAGAGCTGGGTGCTGGAAGCGGGCGATATGCTTTATCTACCGCCGGGTGTGATTCACCACGGTGTGGCGGTGGATGACGCCGAGAGTGAAGATTGCATTACCATCTCGATTGGTTTTCGTGCGCCCAATGTGTCGCAACTCAGCAGCGCCTTGCTGGATGACATTCTGGAGCAGGACACACAGAGCCGAGGCTCTGATCAGGCCGACAGGTTTTATCAGGATGCGAATTTAGCCCTGCAGGAAAATCCGGGTGAAATCAGTCATGCGGCATTGGCAAAGATTAAAGACATGGTGCAGCAGGAACTCAATAACAAACTCCAGGATAGCGACTGGTTTGGTAAATTCATTACCAATACGCCAGAGATAGTAACTCCTGATATTGATGTTCCGGATGTTGATGTAGGGCAGTGTCTGGATGCGTTAAAAGACGGTCAGCCGCTGGTGCGTAATGAAGCCTCGAAGCTGGCGTATTTTATTTCAGAACAGTCTGATCAAAATCAGCCAATACACTTTTTCTATAATGGTCGAGTGGCGCATTATCCTATGAGCATGTTGCCGATCATTCAACTGGTCTGTAACCATCGTTATCCACCTGTCGATGAACTGAACAAAGCCTTGCATGATAAAGATGCGCAGACCTTTTTAGCTGCACTCATTGATGTTGAATACTTTTTATATCTTGATGACGAAGACGATACATGAACATCGAGGTTAAGGAAGTCAGTTGGGCCGAACAGGAACAGGCCCTGAGTCAGATCCGTCGTGAAGTCTTTATCGAAGAACAGCATGTCCCCGAGGAGCTGGAATGGGACGGACTCGATCCCGATTGTCGTCATGTGCTCGCGGTCGATCAAGATAGCGGTGTGCCTATCGGCACAGGGCGATTAGTCGCAGATGGACAACTTGGTCGCATGGCTGTGGCTAAAGATTATCGACGACAGGGGATTGGTCATAAAATCTTGCAGTTACTGCTCGATATCGCCCGCCGCGATGGACACACACAGGTTTACTTGCATGCACAACTTACTGCCGTTGAGTTTTATCAGCTGGCAAAGTTTGTTGCGAGTGGCGACACTTTTATGGATGCGGGTATTCCACACATTAATATGTCGCGAGTGTTATAGTTTAAGTCAATGAAATTAACGCGCTCAAAACTCATTAAGAAAATACGACGTAAACTTGAGAAGACGGGTTATCCACGCCTGCAAATGTCGTTTTTGGTGTTAGTTACCGCAGCTTCGGGTTTTATTTTTTCTTACACTTTATTGCAGTTTGGTTTGACCAGCATGTGGTTGCGATACCTGGTGGTCATTATTCTCGCGTATATGATTTTTTTGCTGTTGTTGTGGTTATGGCTACGCACACGAGCAGACGATTATTTTGATATTGTTGATGTCGCTGATGCGATACCCATGCCACGTGGTGGGAATGCTCCGGTTGACGTATTTAGTGGTGATGGAGGTTCCTTTGGTGGCGGTGGGGCCAATGCCTCGTTTGGGGAAGCTTCATCAGTGTCAGTTGCGGAAAGTGCCAATGCTGGCGATAGTGATCTTGTATCAGGTACGGTTGATGCTGTATCCGGGGCCGATGAGTTTGCGATTCCCTTGCTACTGATTGTGTTTGTTGTTTCCTTGTTGTTATCTGCCTTGTTTGTGATTTATTCTGCGCCGGTGTTGTTTGCCGAACTCATGTTTGATGGTGTGTTGGCTGCAGGGCTATATCGTCGATTACGCAAGCTTGAGTATCGTCACTGGTTAGAAACGGCAGTGCGGAAGACGATCTGGCCATTTGTTTTAACAGCCTTGTTAGTAACGGCCGCGGGTTGGGGCATGGCCAATTATGCGCCGGGTGCGCACTCAATTGGTGATGTCATACTGCAGTTAAAACAGGCACAGTAATTTGGAATTTTTAAAAATATTATGTTGAGAAATTTTTGGTGATCGAAGGCTATGAATAATTTAACTCTTTTTGTAAATGATGAAGCTGTGTTTGAATGTGATCGCGAGTCAGACTTTGAAACAGAGAAACTGGCCTTTTTCGATAAAATGGATAACGACATGGCTCGTGGGGTGAAGATTCAGGGAGAGCTGATAAGTGAACCAGATCAACAAACGCGCGCGCGATTTGTGGTGATGAATTTAATCAAGGGGATTAAGCAGGAAAACCATGCTGTGATTCAGTCATCCAGTGCGTATCTGATGAGTCGAATGCCGGATTTGCATGAAGTGCGTGTGAGTGAAGAGGGTAGTAAGATTGTTATTGAGTTTGTTGAGGATTCAGATTCCGAATAAGAATTACTGTTTGAGTAACTGGATTCCGGCCTGCGCCGGAATGACGGATAAACTTGAAAAAAGATGGTGTGTCTTTCCGGCGAATGCCTACAGGGATGTAGGTAGTAGAGCGACGCACGACTGCAGGGATGCAGGAGGTAGAGTAACGCAGGGAGCAGTTACCGAGGATGCCAAAGCCGAGGCCGGAATCCAGAACTAAATATACAAAGCTTGAATGGTACTGTGCCTTTTTATCATTACTATAACCCTACCGATTACCTATTGATTCAGCACACAGCAATCGATAATGTCGCACTCAGATATTTATTTTAAACATAAACCAGGGTGTGCGAATCATGCTTAACAAAAACCAGTCTGCTCCATTGTTTTCAACCCCCAATCAGCACGGCGAGACGATCAATCTTGCTGACTTTAAAGCGAATAAGAATGTTGTGCTGTATTTTTATCCAAAAGACGATACCCCCGGCTGCACGATCGAGGCGAATCAGTTTACTGCATTAATGGGTGAATTTGATAAGGCCGATACCGTGGTGCTGGGTGTCAGCAAGGACAATTGCGATAGCCATCAGGCCTTTATTGATAAGTTTGGTCTGAAAGTTGACTTGCTTGCCGATACCAGTGGAGAGTTGTGCGAGGCCTATGACGTCTGGCAGGAAAAAGAAAAGAACGGCGTGAAGAAAATGGGCATTGTGCGTTCGACATTCATTATTGATAAAGAAGGTATGTTGGTTGAAGCGCTTTATGGTGTCAGTCCTGAGGGGCATGCCCAGGCCATGCTGGAGCGTGTTCAGCAGTTATAGATGCATTACATGACGGATTGAATTCGATTCTGATTTTTAATCCATTGTGGCATTTCAAAATAGAATTGCGAACCTTTGCCAGCTTTGGACTTGTAGTCGATGTGTCCACCATGTTTTTTGACAATGGCCATACTAATATATAAGCCCAAGCCTGTTCCGCCTTTTTTGCGCGTATCAGACGAGTCGGCCTGAGCAAATTTCTGGAACACTCTTTCCCTGAAATCATCAGGGATACCCATGCCCGTATCTGCCACTGTCACTCGTATATTGCTATCTTGGTTAGTGACTAGAATTTTGACAGCGTCACCGGGGTGAGAGAATTTGGCTGCATTAGATAAGAAATTAACAATAACCTGCGTAATTCGCTGACGATCTCCGTATATCATTGTTTCGCCATCTACCTGCGGTTCGAATAAAAATTTTACATTGTATTGTTCTGCATAGATTTGGTTATCAGCAATCACTTGTTGCAACAACGAAACAATTGACAGAGATTCAAAGTTAAACTTGAGTTCGCCAGATTCAAGCTTACCAATATCCAGAATATCATTGATAAGGTGGAGAAGCCGCTCACTGTTGTTTAGTCCAATATCAATCAATGGCTGAATTTCCTTTGGTAGTGGGCCGAGTTCACCAGATGCAATAACAGATAATGAACCACGAATCGATGTCAAAGGTGTGCGGAGCTCATGACTGACAGTTGAGACAAATTCGTTCTTCATCATGTCGACTTTTTTCGCATCAGTAAGATCACGTACAATTCCTGTAAACATAATTTTACCTTCAACATTCATGGCGCTAACACCAAGTTCTAGAGGGAAACTGCTTCCATCTTTGCGCAGGCCAATCATTTCACGGCGTATGCCAATAATATTAGATGAACGGCCCTCTAAATAATTTTTTAAATAGCCGTCATGATTACTGCGAAAAGGCTCTGGCATAAGCAAACATACATTTTTTCCAATGACTTCGTTTGCAGGGTATCCAAATATTTGTTCAGCAGCAGGATTAAAAGAGTTAATCCAGCCTTCAGCATTTATCGTGATGATGGCATCAATGGCGTTGTTCAGGACGGACTGTAGCTGCATATTACTTGTGCTGAGTTGTTCTTCCTGAATATATAATTTCTGTGAGGCGCGATTAAGTGCACACCCAAGCCGACTTATTTCTTCCGTGCCCTCATAGACCGGTAACACTTTACCGCGATGGAGATGGAGTTGGTCAGCGAATGTGGTTGCTTGTTCCAGCGCTTTCATAGGATGGCGTAGATAGAAAAGCAGGATGGAACTAGCAATAATAGAGGCAAGTATTGCAGCAAAGGTGCTGTCTCTCCAGATATCAGCCTGTAGTTGCGCAACAGGATGTAATGAACTTTCTATATAGATCCAGCCTATTAGAGTGTTGCTGATAACGGGATATAAAACCTCCATGTGGTCCGTTTTTAATTCGGTAACAGACTTATCTATTACAGGAACATTCAATTGTTTAACATCGAATTGAACACGTGCTTCACCATCGTTTTCCTGTGTGACATGACTGTATGGGAGTCCTTTTATATCCGTAACTATGATTCTTTTTACCCCTGGAAAGCGAACTGAGCCAAGCAGTAGTGTTTCTAGTGATGATAGATCGCTGGTGATAAGGTGTTCTACACTATTGGCGCCTATGTTTTGTGCCAATGTGGTAGCTGACTGTTCAATGCTGGCAGCAATAAATTTTGACTGTTTGTGAGCTGAATTCCAGCCATAGAGCAAAATACTAAAGGTGAGCGCAATAGTTGTTAGAAACGCTAGCTGCAGGTAAAAATGTCGTTTTAAATTTCGAGCATTTTTAATTTGATTGGATGTGACTGACATAACAACGACGGCAAGAGTTTACTTAACGGTGCCTATAAGATCGAGTTTTTCCAATGGTTCATAGTCACGCTTATAGTCGGCCTTTACAGGTTTTATTAGTTGTGTGGGGATAAGTAATTTTTTAGTTTTAGGAGCAGTGGATAAAGATAAAATTGTTTGAAGTATTTTCTTTTGCACTTCCTGTGCCACACGAGGGTGAGCCGTTAAGGGGTGTGGTGCTACGCCAGGAGTAGTAAATAATATTCGTAGTTCATTATGTATTTCTTCAGGTTCTTTTTTCAGGGTTCGTTCTACGCCTCCTCCAGCATTAGCTTTCCCAAGGATTACGTTGCGATATACATTGCCATGACTTTGTACATAGCGAGAGCTGAATTTAAGACCAAATTTTTTCGTGAGAAGAGCGCGCATATATAGAGAAGCGCCGAAAGCATTAGGTGAAGGAAAAACAAGTTCACTTCCATGCAGGTCATTCAAATTTTTAAACGGACTATTTTTTCGTACAACAAGTATGCCTTTGAGTTGCTTGCTACTGTCGCGGACGAGAGGAATATAGCCCTGAGCCTTATGGGCAATCACAGCATGGTAGGGATTCATAAAAGCAAGGTCAGGCCTGCCTTTGATTAAGTCTTCTTCAAAACGGGGTATATTTGCGTGACTCTTCAGGATAAATTTAACACCTAATCGAAGCGATAACTCCTCAAGTAGTGGAGACCAAAAGTTGTAAATGGCCACAGAGTTAAACTGGGGTACAACTGCGATAGTATATTGGGCCGTGTCTTTCGCATAAACAGAGAAGCTGATCCCTTTTAGAAATAACGATAGGCCAATGATGAATGTTATTAATTTTTTACCGCGCATGGGGGATGTGAGTATTAAAAACTTTATTTCCATTGTTTAAAATTTCAAAATGACAGGTGTGGACCAATGTCCCTTAATGAATAGCGGCAGAACAGAAAATGATCTTTACCAGAGATATCTGTTTGTGGCTGATATTGATTGGTATTGAGTGTCTTTTTACACAGGTTTACATATGTTTAAAGACAGTAACGTTCTGCTTTCACAAATTGTGGTGGGTTTGATAAATCTGGCTGTGAAAATATCAAAATACCTTCATGGTGTGAGTTCAAATGGCCATGTGCCGCCCGAATTGGCTATGACCGACCAACGCCAAAATAATCCGCAAATTAATTCTAAGAATTACTGCTAATTTATACCTGTAAGGGGACTATAGGCTTGGCATATGCGTGGATTTGTGGCAGATTTGATCCTGACGCAACGCTTGAAAATCATAACTATTATAAAGGAGAGCCGTTATGCAGAATCTACTTACTCCCCTCTGGTTTCTTATTATTACCTCATTGATGATAGGTTGTTCCAGCCATCGAAAGGCAGACCTTGCAGTTGGCGATGATCCGGTACAGGCGGTTTCCGAGGTGAGTCGAGCGATGCAGGAGGCCCAGCAAGATCAAATCGATGTGCTGGCCGATGAAACCTATGAAGACGCGGTTAAATATTTGAAAAAGGCACAAAAAGACCTGGATGCCGGCGAACCTGCTCAGGATGTTCTGGAAAATGCCGCAATTGCCAAGGCCTTCTTTGAAGATGCAAGAAAAATCGCCAAGCCAAGAAAAGACAATGCTACACGTATTCTCAAGGCAAGGGCGTCTGCATTAAAAGCCAATGTTCGCGCCAGTAATGAACTGATTGCTATTCTGGACGACATTGATGATGAATTAAAAAGCGAAACCAAGCAGTTTAGTCGCACACTTGAGCCAGAAGATTTTTCTGAGCTTCAAAAAGCCTATCTGGTTTTAGAATCACGTGCAGTTCAGTTTACTGAATTAAAAGATGCCAAAGATGCCATCGACCATGCCTTGAAGAATGATGCCGATGATCTGGCGCCTGTGTCTTTACGCGCCGCAACGCTGGATTATGAAGAAGCCATGAATATCATCGCCCGCAGCCCACGTAGTCCATCTATATATAAGAATAGCGTCAATGATGTGATTGCCAGTGCCACCCAGCTCTATGATGTGATGAACATCATTCTCGGGGCCAAAGGTACACCAGAGAATATTGCGGTACAGATGGTCAAACAAAAACGCGCCCTGGGTGAGTTAAGTACCAATATCGGTAATCTGAAGGCCAATCTGCAGACAACCAAGCAGTCGCTGCAGACCACACAGTTGTCATTGAAGAAAAAAGAAACTGATCTTGAACGTACTAAAGGAGTTCTCAAGACTCAGGAAGAACAACTGGAGCGCGCATCGAAACAGGTTCGTTTCCAGCAGGCGATGGAAGAGGCGCAAAAAGAGTTGTCACAAGATGATGCGCTGGTCTATCAGCAGGGGAGCAATCTGGTATTTCGACTTAAGCGGGTTAATTTTAAAACTGGTACCGCTAGTATTCCGGAACCCTCCAAGCAGCTGATCGCAAAAGTTAACGCTATTATTAAAAAACTGGATGCGAAAAAAGTGATTGTGCAGGGGCATACTGACTCTATTGGCCCAACTACTGTGAACAAACGGCTGTCGACAGAACGTGCTACCGGTGTAGCAACCTATCTGCATTCGCTTCGTGGCGGATATAAAATTACCTATAAAGGTTATGGCGAGTCGAAACCGATTGCTTCAAACAAAACAGAAGATGGCCGCGCCACAAATCGTCGTGTTGATCTTGTTGTATCAGTGAAGGAATAAAATCAAAACCTTAATGGATAGCCACCCGCAGCCTGTAGTTTCAGTCGCCAATCTTTGTAAAACCTATGAGGGTGGTTTTGAGGCCTTAAAGCAAGTCAATCTCGACATTGTGCGTGGCGAGATCCTTGCTTTGCTAGGGCCAAATGGAGCCGGTAAAACAACCTTAATTTCGATTATCTGTGGCATTGTCAATGCGAGTACCGGAACCGTCCTGGTTGATGGTCATGATAATGTCAGCGCCTATCGTCAGGCACGCAATCTGATTGGTCTGGTACCACAGGAACTGACGCTGGGTGCATTTGAAACAGTCTGGGACACCGTCTGTTTTAGTCGTGGACTGTTTGGTAAAAAGCCGAACCCTGCCTATCTAGAAAAAATCCTCAAACAGCTTTCACTCTGGGATAAAAAATCAGAAATGCTCATGCACCTTTCTGGTGGTATGAAGCGTCGAGTTTTAATAGCCAAGGCGCTGGCACATGAACCCATGATCCTGTTTCTTGATGAACCCACCGCGGGTGTCGATGTTGAATTACGCAAAGATATGTGGACGCTAGTTGAGGGATTACGTCAGTCAGGCGTGACCATAATTCTGACCACACATTATATCGAAGAGGCAGAAGCGATTGCCGACCGTGTCGGCGTGATCAATCAGGGTGAGTTGTTATTGGTTGACGATAAACAGGCCTTGATGCATAAGCTAGGTAAGCGTCAGTTAATGATTGAGCTTGACTCGGCGGTCAAGGATTTACCATCGGGCCTGTCTAGTTTAGAGCTGGAGTTGGCCGGTGAGGGTACGCAGTTGATTTATACCTATGATCCTCACAAAACGAATACGGGTGTCGATGCCTTAATGAAATCCATTATTGCTGAAGGACTTGTGATTAAGGATGTAAAAAGTCTTGAGACTTCACTGGAAGAGATTTTTGTTAATCTGGTGAAGGATAACAATAAGAATGCTGCATAGCGTTAAAAGTATTGACTGGATTCCGGCATACGCCAGAATGACGTGTGCGTTTGTGAAGGTATTGGATTCCGGCATACGCCGGAATGACGTGTGCGTTTGTGAAGGTGGTGGATTCCGGCATACGCCGGAATGACGTGTGTGTTTGTGAAGGCGGTGGATTCTGAAATGTACTGGAATGATGTGTGGGCTTGTGAAGCGATTTATTACCGGCATGTACTGGCATGACAGGATTGGGTGATAAAAGTCTATTGTGTCATTCCGGCGTATGCCGGAATCCAGAGTTAAAAGATATATGTCACTAGTTTAAGGTAAGCATAAAAAATGAACATCTACGCCATTCGCGTTATATATAAGTATGAAATGAAACGGGCCTTTCAGACGATTGGTCAAAGCTTCGCATCGCCCGTATTATCAACCGTACTGTATTTCGTTGTGTTTGGATCTGCGATTGGCTCGCGTATTGATGCAATTGATAATGTTTCTTATGGCCTGTTTATTGTGCCCGGCCTGATGATGCTGACAATTTTATCGCAAAGTATTGCCAATGCATCATTTGGTATTTATTTTCCCCGATTTACCGGCCAGATTTATGAAGTCTTATCTGCTCCCGTTTCGTTTTTTGAAATTGTAGTCGGCTATGTCGGTGCGGCAGCAACCAAGTCGCTATTGATTGGCTTTATTATTCTCATTACTGCCAGCTTTTTTGTCGACATGCGTATTGATCATCCTGTCTGGATGCTGGGATTTTTATTTTTAACCTGCATCACCTTTAGCCTGTTTGGGTTTATTATCGGACTGTGGGCAAAAGATTTTGAAAAACTACAGATCATTCCTTTGTTAGTCATTACGCCACTGGTGTTTCTCGGCGGAAGTTTTTATTCCATCAATATGTTGCCGCCGTTCTGGCAGACCGTAAGCCTGTTTAATCCCGTTGTTTATTTGATCAGCGGCTTCCGTTGGAGCTTTTTTGAAGTGTCTGACGTGAGCGTGGGCTTAAGCCTGACAATAATTCTATTGTTTTTGGGTATTTGTCTGTTCATTGTTGGCTGGATGTTTAAAACCGGTTATCGCTTAAAGCAGTAATGCCACCGCACAGATGCGATGGCTGTGTATGTGAACAGCATAATGTGAATTAATTTTAATAGGAAGTGTACGAAAATACTCGTCTCATTATGACCTGTGCACGATTACGACAGACCATATCCAACACCACCACCATTATGCGCATGTCAAATTAAAACTGCCACAAAGCCGTTGCCATTCATTCCCCTCATTGCCGAATTAGTCAGGTCAGTGTTTAACAAATAAGTAAGCATTCTGTTAAATAATCGGGATCAAATATCGTTGATAATGATAATCATCTCAATATGTAATATTGACCCAAATCAAGCCTCTTTGAAAATTTATACTATTATATAAATTAACAAACACCGGTTAGTTATAACATCTACGGATAAAAAAAATTTAGCACCTTAGTCTGTTTGTTAAAAATTGTTAAATATCGGAGCGGCATATGCAGTTACGTAGTGTTTACGTGTGTTTTACTGTGGGTTTGATTAACTTCTTGGTTTTTGCCATTGGTGGCAATGAGTTAATCGCAGCAGAAAAGTCAGTTAATGTCGTTCATGAGTCAGGTAGCGGTATCAAGCTTACCAGTTCTGATGGGCGTTATCAGTTTGAACTAGGTGGCCGAGTAATGATTGATGTCGCGCATTACCAGGAAGATCAAACAACCCTTGGCGATGGAACAGAATTACGTCGAGCTCGAATCGAGCTGGAGGGGGCGATTTATGACTGGGCTTATGAGTTCGGCCTGGATGTGGCTGATGAGGATGGGGCTGCAGAGGTTAAGGATGCTTATATAGAATATCTGGGTTGGGATAGCATGAAACTGAAACTGGGCCAGTTCAAGCAGCCATTTAGTCTCGAAGAATTAACTAGCTCCAAATACATCACTTTCATGGAACGGGCCTTGCCAAACACCTTTGCGCCGGGGCGCACTATCGGCGTTGGCGTCCAGACCTATGGAAAAAACACGAATATCGGAGCTGGTTTCTTTGGACAGGCCTATGATGAGGATCAGGATGGTGAGGGTGATGAATCAAATTCAGTATCAGTTCGTTTAGTCTATGCGCCCAGTCATGAGAAACAAAGTGTTCTGCACTTTGGGTTAAGCGCAAATTACTTCAATCCTGCAAGCGCACCTGGTGACACGGCGACTGTGGGTTTTGATAGTCGTCCCGAGTCACACCTCACCGGG
>JAOULB010000308.1 GCA_029882235.1 Gammaproteobacteria bacterium
ACCACCTGAATCAGGGTCGGCATTAAACTGTGACTGTAAATTTGTAATGACGTGCTCCAGCTTTTGAATATGTTTGGCGCTGTGTTCCATAATTTGTCTTAACATATCCTCAAACTGAAGTGATCGTACTGCATTTCCCACTGAATCATTGATTTTATCTGTAATGGTCCCGACTGAGCTCAGGTGTGTGCTGACCAATTCATTATTTTTATTGACCTGATCAATCATTTTGCGCACATCCTCCTTGGATTTCATTGCCATACTCATATCCTTAGAGGCAATTTCCTGCATGGTTTCTTTCGCCAGCTCGATATTACTGTTTGCTTTACCAACAACATCCTTAATTTCATCGCTAAAGCGATTAGAGTGTTGTGACAGATTCCTGACCTCATCCGCAACCACAGCAAAACCACGGCCGGCTTCACCTGCTCGTGCCGCTTCAATCGCCGCATTTAAGGCCAGTAGATTGGTTTGATCGGCAATACCCTTTACATCGGTTAACAACTTGACGACATTTTCCATTTGAACTGATGTGTCATTAATAATATGCACCATATCCATACTCTGTACACTCACCTGGATGGTTTGCTCCACAAATGAATCAAGTAAAACCTGAGTATTCTCAGTAAATTTCTGGAAACTGCTTGCGGCCTCTTCAGGATCATCCTCATTACCCTGCTGCAAGGTATGGATAACCTCTAATACCAGATTAGTTTGTGAACGAGCCTGGTCATTGAGATTATTGAAATTACTCTGCAGTGCAGATATTGCATCGGCGACCAGCTGCTTTGTTTGAGAAAGATCTTTTTGAACGATATCCAGTTCTTTGACAATGTTATACACAATATCATTGGTGACTGAGTGCCACTCTGAAACACAGACCGCGCACGATTGCTCATCGCTATCAACAGTTTTAGTGCTACTTTGTCCTCTGACCTTAAATGCAAATAACCAGCTTAAACTTACGAGCGTAACCGCGCCTACAGGCCACCATGCCTGTTGCTTCACAAAGAACGCAATAGCCGCGATACTCGCAGCAACAGCGATCAAGATCGGTAATTTTTTAATCAGCTTCAATCAATAATTCCCTACAACAAAAGCCACAAACCCATAAAAGCCTAGCTCTCTTATCGGCTATTACCTCTATAGCGGATTCATATATAAAAGTATTAATAGAATTATCTGAAAGCCCTTTCTGCTTATCTGACTTTGCATTGATCAACGCGCAAAAAAATGCCCTGCAATGCAGGGCAAGGGTGTGTTTGCGCATTTCTGCGCAGGGGGAGGAAACGTTATGAAACGTCGTCTACTCACTAAATATGAGCGAGAAGACTTACTACCTAACTCACTATCGGTTGTCGGTCAGAAGTAAAATTACTTTAGGGAAATGTCGAATTTATTTTCGGAACAGAAAATTTGGCTAAGATACTGATTGTATTGAATTATTTGTGACTAACCAGGATAAACTGGTTAATTATTAACCAACAATAAGGAAATTATTTTGTAAATAACCGGTGGCTGAAGGAAATTACAGTTAAATGGGCTCCTGATTCCAGATCGCCTGACCACCACAGCTCTTACCAATTTCTTCGAGTCGCTGCTGGTGGGCCAATAGCTCATCATCTGAGGCTGTGATCACACGCAATGAGCCTGAATAACTCACCGTCTTCACCTCGGCTGACTCAATTTGTTGATTTAATTCACTGCCATCATTACTACCGGGTAGCAAGCCAACCTGACCGCCGGTCATGGCCAGGTAAACATCGGCCAGGATCTCTGCATCGAGCAATGCGCCATGCAGCTCACGATGAGCATTATTTACTTCATAACGTTTACAAAGGGCATCCAGATTATTTTTCTGGCCAGGATGAAGCTGACGGGCCATAGCCAGCGTATCAAGCACAGAGCAGAAATCATCAACTTGCCCGTGGCCCTGTTTTAACAGCGTTAATTCATGGTTAATAAATCCGACATCGAATCGGGCATTGTGGATAATCAGTTCAGCGCCACGGATGTAATCGAGAAAGTCAGTAGCAATGTCTTCAAAACGTGGTTTATCGGATAAAAACTGGCTGGATATACCGTGTACAGCCTCTGCGCCTTCGTCTATGTCCCGTTCGGGATTAATGTATTGATGATAGCGATTATCGGTGATGCGGCGGTCGATGAGCTCGACACAGCCTATTTCAATAATTCGATGCCCCTGAGAGGGCTCCAGACCGGTCGTTTCCGTATCCAGTACAACCTGACGCATAACCGCAGTTCCCGTTGAATGACTTCCCAAATTGAGACAATGAACCAGAATCGTTCTTACAGTTCGTCAATCCCCTGATTCGCCAGCTGATCCGCCAGCTCATTTTCAGGATGACCACTGTGTCCCTTAACCCAGTGCCATTCTACCTGCTGATGACGACCCACGGCCAGATCAAGACGCTGCCACAGGTCGACATTTTTCACCGGTTTTTTCGCCGAGGTTTTCCAGCCACGCAGTTTCCAGTTGGCCATCCACTCGCTAATCCCCTTCTGGACATATTGCGAATCGGTGGTTAAATCGACGCGACAGGCCCGTGTCAGCGCCTCAAGCGCCTGAATCGCGGCCATCAACTCCATGCGGTTGTTGGTCGTTTCTTGCTCGCCGCCATAGAGGTGTTTTTCATTGCCGTTATATCTCAGTACAACCCCCCAGCCTCCAGGACCGGGGTTGCCCCGACAGGCTCCATCGGTAAATGCCTCAACCTTCTCCATTCGCGCTCCTGTATAGATTGGCAATTTTGCCCCTGTGTTGCTCCATCGACTCAATCAGCCCAGTGGCAACAACACGCTGACGAGCACTCCAGCGAGGACGAATCGGTGTCAGGGTTTCAACCCGTTTTTTCGCAACCAGAATATAAGAGCCGCCCAGTAGAGGCCAGAGTCGTTGGCCAACTGCTTCGAGCCACTTTAATCGATTCATCAGGCGGTGTTGCTGTAACGGTGGCCGGAAAAAATAACGTTCACAGTAGGTCACATCAAAGCCGAGCAGTTCCAACCAGTCGCGAGAGCGTGGACTACCAATGAAGCGACCACACCAGGGAATCTGTTTTCGCCATCCCCACAGTAGTCTTCGCAACATCCACAGGCTCCATGGGTTAAATAGCAGCATCACAATATGCCCCTCGGGAACCAGTACACGCTCGACTTCCCGTAAGACAGCATGTGGATGCTCCGTAAACTCAAGCGTGTGGGGTAAAACTACGACGTCAACGCTGTCATTGGCCAGCGGTAAGGCATGTGGTAGACCAGAAAATGATGCATTTGTTTGTGCTGATGTCGAAGTCTC
>JAOULB010000310.1 GCA_029882235.1 Gammaproteobacteria bacterium
GAGCGCAAAGTTATTTTCAAACCGATAGTCCACCCAGTTTAAATCGAGTGACTCATCAAAGTATTGCACGCTTGCACTCAGCCAGGTATTCCAGTTTCGCGCAACACGCCAGGACATACCCAATGATGGACCTGCCGCTGCCGCAATTTTTTCTTTCAGCTTGTCATGGAATAGAAACGTCAAGTCCAACATGGTAAACACACTCATATCATCTGTTAGCGCATAACTCAGGCCAAAACCACCGTTTAAAGAATAGACCAGACGTTCTTCAACATGATCATCAATAGGTCTACGAACAAAGCCTGTATTGACTTTCCAGGTCAGAGGTTTAAAAAACCGATCGCGCCCAGGCATGGAAAATATATCAATGAGCATGAACTCATGCAGGCGATATTTTTCTGTTTCTTCATTATAGCGAACCGTAATATCACCAAAATTGATTTGTGCACCACGCGTATAACCATCCTGAAAATCAAGCAGACTATGGTAGGCGGGTCTGAATTTTATTTCTGCATAATTCTGTTCAACGTTATCGGTTTTAATTTTTCCACCACCAATAGCAAATCGAGAAGTACCATGCCCTTGCTCAAAACGTACAGCCGGTGTTGGCATAGGTGGTATTGTTTGTTTGACCGATATTTTATTTCTTGCCCTAAGTAATGAGATAGAACGTGAACCCACTACTTCACGCTTCACCGCGCCGCGGTTAAACATATACTGCAAATAATCGTATGCCGTAATAATGGTTAGCGCACGTTTTTTATCAGGTAAACTCTCTACTTGTTTATCGTCGGGTTTGATCTGACCATGCACCAGATCCAGCACAATATCTTTTTCATCACTGGATAAATAACTCAGTTGATGGCGTATCTTGGAACGAACAGAGGGACGAAACACGGCCTTTTTTAATATCTTTTTATCTTCAAGAACGACCGCAACGGTATCGCCCGGAATAGCCCAGACAGAAAACTGTCCGGTTAAATCATGGCCTGGTCGCGCAACATCAAGCAGGCTGAGCAATTGGTAAGAACAATTTTCCAGAAAGAAATAGTAAGCAAAATCATTCTGCGCAATTTCCCATGCATGCTCTAATAGTCGCCGTATCTCCAGCTTGCTTAAATTAAGCTGGTACTCCCAGATATCACGATGCTCCATATCATTATACTGAGTCACTTTTTCATAATAGGGGATAATTGAAAATCGGCCGGGATAACCACCAAAGATGCCTTTAAAAGCAAAGATCAAACCATTGCTTTCATTCGTTTCCGCAGCAAAATTTATGGAGTAAGAGAACAGGCGCGTTTTTTCTGTTTGCCCTTTTTTATCAAAACGAAATAGAGTATGGCCAAACATCGAAGCAGGGCTATCGTCAGTACCCGCAGGAAATATCAGCGTGGCCTGCTCTGGATCGATTGATTTATACCAGTCATTAAAACGCTTACAGATTTTTTTGGGTAGACGTTTGTTATCAAACTTAAGATGTTTATCTAACCAGCGATAACGTGCAATAAACTGGCACTGTGGGTTTTGCTGTTTATCGGTTTCTTTTTTATCCGAGAAAAAACTGGCTAGCGTTGCCTCAAGTTCAGCCTGTGGATCTTGCATGCCGTTTTCAGCATTAAAAAATGCCTTGCTGATGATTTCACTGCTGTAGCCTGTAAAAATATTTGACTGATAATGGCCGAGCTTGAGCCATTCCTGATGCTCAGCCAGCTTCATTGTTCTGGATTGCTGAATCAACGCATCAAGATACGCGTTGCTTTGCGCTTGTGCGCTCACTATTAACAGGAAAAGTACAACTCCCGTAAAAATTCTTGCTGGCATAGATTTTGTGTATTTTTTATTATGTGAAAATAAAACACCCGACAGACAAAAGCCTGTCGGGTGTGATTGTACTACAAATAATTAATAATAATTAAGCAGTTGTGTACTTAACAAGTTTGCTGTCTGCTGCCATAACTTTACCCAGTGCAGCCAGTACATCTTCAGAAGAAACTTTTTCTGATGGGAAGATTGTGTTGAAGTTAGACTTGGCCACTTCAAAGAAGCGTGCTTTGTCTTCAGCTTTAATGCCGATAGTATCAGCAAGCGTTTCCAGAGCTTCGCCCTGACCTTCAGATACAGCACGCGCTACTTTATCAAGGTTCGCACCCATATAAGCATCAGCTGCTGCATATTTCTGAACAACACCATCTTTAGCACAACCACCAGTACCAGAAGTGATACCAAAGGTCTGGTTACTTGAAGTACCGTTAGTAGTAGCAGCCATAGACTGGCTCATCATGCCACCTTTACCGTTAAAGATCATAGAACCCCAACCACAACCAACATTGTTTGGTGCAGCCTGAGCAGACCCCATGTACATAATACCTACTAAAGCGGAAAGTATAATTTTCTTCATACTAATTTAGCTCCTAAATTAAAATTTAATTTTTTTCGTAACGTCAACAGAAACTACGGCAACTGTTAAGTCTTAGGTTTAGCAGTCAATCTAGGTTCTGTCTAGGAAGTGTGAGTGCGAAATTAATCACAGTTTGAAGTGTTTTATGACCGCGCTTAGTGTGGTGATATTTCCTGCATGCTGGATTCTATCCAGTTTTCGACATCTTTAATCAGTTGTTCGGCCTTTTTGCCTTTAGATTCAATAACAGGCCCGATCTTGACCTTGATCGTACCGGGCTTTTTAACAAACTGACCTTTTTGCCAATACTCACCAGCATTATGTGCTACCGGAACTATGGGATAACCACTCTTTTCTGCCAGTATCGCGCCACCTATTTTGTAGCGTTTTTTCTGTCCAGGACGCACCCGTGTCCCCTCCGGGAAGATAACGACCCAAAGCCCTTCGTTCAAACGGTCTGTACCCTGGCTAACCAGTTGATCAAGTGCACGCTGACCAGCACGTCGATTAATAAAAATAGGTTTCATTAATGCCAATGCCCAACCAAAAAAGGGTATCCACATTAACTCGCGCTTAGCAACAAAACAGTTAATTGGAAATATTAATTGCAGTACCATCGTTTCCCAGGTGGACTGATGCTTACACATTATGATTGCTGGGCCTTCTGGTATGTTTTCTTTACCTTCCACGGTGTAATCAATATTGCAAATATACTTAAATGCGGCGACGTTAATAATCGAAAATAATTTTAGATAGCTGCTACGAATCACCACCGGGAAAGGTGCTAATAATAAGCTACTACCCGTGATAACAACTGTTGTTATGATCATGCTTAGACTAAATAACAGTGACCTCAAGAACGCCATACTAGCCTCTACCCCTGTAATAACTCA
>JAOULB010000309.1 GCA_029882235.1 Gammaproteobacteria bacterium
TCTTCAGACTCAGTCTTGTTTATAGTGTGTTTGTCAGCACCTTCAGCTATATTATCCACAGGTGAGTCGACTGAATCTGTATTTTCGGTAACTGGAGTGGGTTTGACCGCATCCAGTTTTTCCAGAACTGATGTTGCTTCATCGTTTCTAGAATACTGCTCTATAGGAGATACACTGTCCTTCTTCTCCTTCTCTGAGAATACATCAGTAAAGAAATAGAAATATGCAGCAGTGCCTAAGCTTGTTAATAGCAAAACGAGCAGGCTGATAAGAACAATCGGTACGGGTTTTTCTTTTTCTTCAGGCGGCTGTTGTTTTTTTTCAGGCACCAGGTCGTGCTTATCATGCAAATCATAAGTTGTCTTTTTTTTCTGTAAAACAGGCGTTGATGAACTTATTGGCGCAGATTCATTTACAGTTGGAGGACTATCTTCGCTTGCCTTTTTTGTTATTCCCTGATCAGGCTTTTTATTTTCATCAGGTGTGATGATGTCAATGTTGTCATTAACAGATTCATTGTGTTTATCGATTGATGTGATAACTTGAGGTTCAATTGGATAATCAGGTGGTTCAGGTTGTGAGGGTATAACATTTACTTTCTCTTCAGACTGAGGCTTATCTGTACTCTCAATATGTTTTTCAGCTTTATTCGGTTCGGATACAGGTGTTACTTCCGATAAGTCGGTTGGAGTGCTTGTATCTATTTCGATGGCATTCTGTCCTTCGGTCTTTTGAATGTCTACGAGCGTATGTTCTGGTTTTTCTATAACATCATTGTCAATAGATAAGTTATCCATGTTGTCCCTTTCAGGCCGCTGTTGTGGGGATACGGATTCCTTATGGGTAATCTTGTTTTCAGATAGAGTAGCCGAAGGCGTGCTAACATTGTTCTCTGCTGGAGAGTCGTTTTTTATAAGCGAGCTAGCTTCTTCCTGAATTGCTTTGTCAGGTTTATTCTCCGGTACCGTGTTAGAAGAAGCGCGGGCGACGGTATTTGTTGTATTTTTATTTTCTGCAGCTGTATCCGCTTTGTCGCTCGAATCATCATTACTGGCAAACTGGGTCAGGTACTGACTTAGGTACTTTCCTTCAGGGAGATCGCAGAGTTTTCCAATTTCTACATAGAGATGAATTTGATCATTTAATAATAAGGTCTTGCCAAAAATTCCACGGGGGATATAGGGCGGTAATTTACCCCAGCCTTTTTCGGGCGACTGAATAACCTCAATAATGTCATCAACCCAGAACGCCACACTGCTATCTTCCTGTTCAGTGATGATGAGACGACCGGGTGTTTTGCGTTGATTCTCTGGGATACCGAATTGCACACGTAAATCACTGACCTGAATGGTTCGATCAGCATGATGGAAGATTCCGGGTCGGGCCTCGCTCGCCCCAGGGTTACGTGTGAGTTCTGGTGGAGAAATAATCGACTGAACGGGCTGCGCAGGCGCGCAGCACAGCACCGGGCCAACCCGGAACAACACAAGTGCCGTGTTTTCAGTATTACTTTGCATGCAATCATCAGCTTAAGACTGTGAATTTGTTAAATATATCGGATGGAAATCCGGGTTAATGAAGGGCTGGTTGGCAAAAGCGATCGATTATTTTCGATTTTTCTGGGCCGCATTGGCTAAATCAGCAAATTGATTCAGGTTTAATTGTTCTGGCCGTAGACCCGGATCAATGGACAGTGATTCGATCTGGCTTTGATCTAACCAGCTTTTTACTGAATTTCGAATTGTTTTCCGACGTTGTGAAAAGGCCTGAGTGATGATTTCAGAAAATAAGTCCAGGTCATGAATCTGGACTGGTGGAGTTGAGTGTGGGATGAGTCTAATAATCGCTGAATCAACTTTGGGAGGTGGATTAAATGCCCCCGGCCCGATTGTCATGAGTTTTTCACTCTGACAATAGTAGTTCAGCATAATAGTTAGACGGCCATATTGCTTGGTGCCGGGAGATGCGGTGATCCTGTCGACAACTTCTTTTTGCAACATGAAGTGCATATCTGTAATACAGTTACTCTGATTCATCAGATGAAAAAGAAGCGGTGTGGAAATATTGTAGGGCAGGTTTCCTACCACACGTATTTTATTTTCAGTCAGCTGACAAAAATCAAATTTCAGCGCGTCGGCCTGATGAATAGTGAGCTGCTCAACAGAAGAAAATTTCTGCTCCAGTCTGGGTATAAGATCACGATCAAGTTCAATAACATCGATTTTACCAGCACTGGCAACAAGAGAGCTTGTGATCGCGCCCTGGCCAGGTCCAATTTCAACAATATGATCTGATAACTGGGGTGAAATGTGATTAATAATCTGGTGAATAATATTCTGATCGTGCAGAAAATTTTGTCCGAAGCGTTTACGTGGTCGATGGTTCATGTTTGTTTATTTGCCAATGTAATAGCTGTCTCAATCGCATAGATTAAACTGCCCGCATTGACCTGTCCTGAACCCGCAAGCTCCAGCGCCGTACCATGATCGACGGAGGTACGAATAAACGGCAAACCAAGGGTGATATTTACGGCCTGACCAAATCCCATATGTTTTAATACGGGCAGCCCCTGATCATGATACATCGATAGAACAGCATCAGTAGTCGTTAAATTGTCCGGTGTAAATAATGAATCAGCGGGCAGGGGACCGGTAAGCAGTAAACCTTCAAGTCGAAGTTTTTCCAGTACCGGAATGATGGTGTCGATTTCTTCGCGCCCGAGATGGCCATCTTCACCGGCATGAGGATTTAAACCACAAACAAGAATGCGTGGCTGCGTAATCGCAAACTTATGTTGTAAGTCCTGATAAAGAACTCGAATGATCGACTCAAGTTTATCTTGTGTTATTGAACGACTGACTTCGGCAAGAGGGATATGCGTGGTCGCTAGTGCAACACGTAAGCCTTCGCAGGCCAACATCATAACAACCTGAGAAGCCTGGCTTTGTTCAGCCAGATATTCAGTGTGTCCGGTAAAACTAATTCCTGCCTGATTAATGATCCCTTTATGGACTGGGCCTGTGACCAGGGCCTGTGCTTCACCTTGCAGGCAAAGTTTTGTTGCCCTGTCCAGCGTGTTCAGTACATAAGCAGAATTTTCAGCATTTAATTTACCGGGTTGAGCAGGCTTATTTAGAGGGACATGCAAAACAGTAAGTTCGTTTCGTCCTGGCTCAGAGTTATTATTTTGCTGTTCGTAAGGGCGGATATGAATTTTCTGATCAAGTTGTTCTGCTCGTTGTGCAAGCAGATCCTGATCACCTATGATAACGAGCTCCGCAGCGAGCGGTTGTT